>JAQTPU010000051.1 GCA_028712575.1 Candidatus Iainarchaeum sp. | reverse complement strand
GTTCAGACGTGTGCTCTTCCGATCTATAGGAAAAAAGAGTAATTTATTTGCAAATTTTTCGCTTAATTAATATATATAAACAAACCAATATATTGGCATTGCTGCGTGGTTGAATGGCTTTGGAGTCTTTGAAAGATGCTTATTATTCCCTTGAGGGCAAAATCGGCAGGACCGGCGTTATAGGGCTTGCAATTGCAATTATTGTAATAATTGCTGTTATTGCATGGCTGCTTCTGATGCCGCCTGTTTCGGGCCAGATGAAAAAAATTGATTTGCGGATTTCTGATTCTTCAGGGGCTGTGCTTGAAGGCGTTGTCGTAAAATACACAATCAATGAAATTCCCGGGGAAAAAATAAGCGATTCGGCAGGGAATGTTTCATTCGAGGCTCCGCTTGACTCTTCGGTGCTTGTTGAAATTTCAGGGCAGGCAATCGGCGGGACTGAATTTGAAGGGCACAGGGAATCATTCACTATTTCCGAAGATGTTTCAAGGGAAATCTCACTGCAGGCGGCAAGCGCAACAGCAGTTGAAAAAACGATTATTTTCAAGGGGACAAACAATGCAAGGATAACCGGAAAACTTATTACAGTCAGGCTGTCGTGCGCAAACGGCTTTGCAATTTCACCAGGCACTGCAACTGATTCCGACAAGGACGGGGTAATACGGGTGCTTCAGCCCAAAGAGTGCGATGCACTGAATGCGATAGTTACAGGCCCTTCAGAATTCAAGCAGGCAACAATAACAGTGGATGCCGAGCCAAAGACAGCCCTGCTTGAGGCAGTGCTTGTCGATTCGCCGAAAGGGACTTTGAGAGTGACTGTAAAAGGCCAGGCCGGGGACCTGATAACAGGCACAAGCTTCACAGTCACTGTAAGGGCGCCTGATGGCGCAACAGAAGATGAGAAGGAAACCGGGGCCTATGGAGAAGCTATTTTTGCGGATATTCCAACAGGCGCATACAATGTGGCTGTAACAGATTATTCCGGCACTTACGGAATTGCAAACCTTTTCAATGCAATGGTTTCAGCAGGCCAGACAAAAGAGGTAAGCGCAACAGTAAGCAGGAACATAACAAGAGTGATAAAAGTAAGCGTGCTGGACAAGGCGTCAAACGCAAAAATCCGGAATGCAACAGTCCAGCTTATTGATGCTGGGGAAAACATAATAGCGGAAGACAGCACAGGGGAGGACGGAAACACTGTTTCATTCCCGCTTGCTGAAAGCGGAACACTCTCTGTTTTTGCCATGCACGAGGAATATATTTATGAGAAAGTTGCGCTCGGAGAAACTGATTCCAATGTTACGTTAAAACTTGAAAAAATCACTCCAGAAAATTCCAGGATAATAAGGGTAAAGGTTGTTGACGAGGACGGGAAGGCGGTTGAAGGCGCAAAAGTCGCGTTAAGGGCGCTTGAAGACGGGGTTCTTGCAACTCCATACAAGAGCACGGATTACAACGGGCTGGCCCTGTTCGCAGGAATGAAACAGGCAAAGTATTATGCTTACGCATCAAAAGAGCCTGTTGCATTTGCAGACAACAAGGATTATGCCGCAGAGCCCAGCGTCAGGGAAATAACAGATTTTTACCTGGAGCTTGTTATTGGGAATGCGACATTGAAATTAAGCGCTGTGAATTCTGATGATGAGCCCATAACTGAAGTTGAAGCGGAAATTTTTTCTGCTGACGGCAAAAGCCTTGGCAGAGTTCCAATGCCGCAGGGCTCCGCTGATTATACAATGAAGGCAGACAAAAAAGTGTATGTTGTGTTCAGGCATTCGGATTATGCAAAGGTACAGGCTCTGCCACAGCAGCTCTGGCCAGACAGGGAATTTGAATTCAAGGCAACAATGCTTCCAAAGGCAATCAGCGGCTCGCTCAAAATTGATTCAGACGGAATTTACGGGAAAGACGGCGAGAAAACCACGATGTTTTCTTCTGGAGAAAAATACCTTGCAGTATTCAAAGTGACTGTTCCTGAAAACGCTTTTTACGCAAAACTGGGAATTCACTTCAGGGTCGGGGATGAAAAATTCTTTGACAATGAACCGCTGGCAGTAATAGACGGGGTTGCCGGGAATCCTGCTGCAATAACAAAAGGCCTTGCTTTTACACAGCCAATGGGTTATGAAACTGATTCAAAAAACCTGACTGAAGGCGATGCAAAATGGATAAACATTGCAATTGACAATGCCGAAAGCGGAGTGTATTATTTCGGTGTTTATTTCAGGGTGAAAAAAACAGCCCTGCCAAGCACTCTGCTTACAATGCATTACAGGGCATACGGGATTGATTCTTCGAATGTTTACACAAGGGCGCCTGCGGACACAGAGCTCGGCAATTCGGAAAACACACAGGCAAAACAGGCCTTGTATGCAAAAACAATTGACAACCTGCGCTTTTATGAGGGGGAAACCCCTATCTGCGGGGAAGAATTCTGTTATTCGGGAGAATGGGTTTTTGACAATCTTGAAAAGCTTTATCTTGATTCGCCTTATGAGGGAATTCTTCTTGCAGATTACAATTTCCACTTCGGCATAACAAACAATTCAGACAAGGCATTCGAAAATGCGGAGCTGAACATAAGGAATTACACAGGCGATGAGAGCAAGGAAGAGCTGAAATTCAAGGCATATATAATCGAGGATGCAGCAGGCAAGAAAACAAGCAATTTCAGCACCGAACTGGACAGGATAGAAAAAATAAATCTCGGAAAATTTTTGAAGGGGACAGGCATAGCGGGCAATGTGCTGTTCCGAACCCTGAAAATAGGCCCGGGAAAAATAAACATATACATAATTGCCGATGGCAGGAAAGTCTTTGACAGGACAATTGACTTCAAGATTAATTCAAACAAAAAAATGACAATAACCCTTGACCCCGATACAATCCCCTCTTTTGTTGAAACAAAAATAAAGGCGACTGTCGCATACAGGAAGGACAGCGGCGAAACACTTATTGAAGGGGCGAAAGTAATTCTCACAAAAACAAGCCCGGACAGCACAAAAAATATTTTCACTGCAACAACCGACAGCCTTGGCAACGCGGTTTTCATTTTTCCGGCTTCCTCGCCAAAAACAAGGCTTTCTTTTGTTGCGGAAAAAACAGGTTATTTTTCAGAGCCTCTTGAAAGGGAAATCGCGGAAGCCACAATTTCCTTTGACCCTGCCGCAGTAAGCGCGGAGCTTGATACGAGAAAGGCAACTGAAGCGGCTTTTGACGAGAAGGCAATCAATGAAACCGGCGCTGATTTCACAATAGACTCGATAACAATGGCGGGAAAAATCGCAAAGACTCTTGATACAGGGGCAATGTATAATTATTCCGAGAATTTCAGGGGCAGGAAAATCAAGGCGCTGGAAACAACTGAATTTGAAAAATTATTGCTTGTGAGGTTAAGGGCAGAGGCAGCGAAAGAGCTTGCACAGAACATGCAGATGGACGGCAACTTCTGGATAGTGCTTGCAGAAGAAAAATCCGGGAAGAAATTTGATTTCCAGGTCCCCTTAAGGCTTGGCATTAATATTGCGGACCTGCCCAAAGAGGCATGCATTGCACTTTCGACGGGCGAATGGGCTGCCTCCACGCAGGGAAACAAGGCCACGCTTGAATTCGAGGTGCAGAACAACTGCGAGGCAGACGGCCAGATGCTTGCACTTGAAAATTTAATGGCGCGCATTGCCTGGAGCTCGGCGCAGAACGGGACTGTCGAGCTTTCCCTCACTGATTCCGAAACAGGCGAGGCAAATACAGAGACTCTTTCAACTGGCTGGAGCAAATTATTCGGAAGGGTAAGGCCGGGCTCTGTGTTTTCAGGTTTCCTGACATTCACTCCGAAACAGGGCTCCCTGGGCAAGGATGCGCAGTTTGCAGTTGAAATAGACGGGCAAATGTTAAGCTCGGGCGGATTGAAGTTTGTGGGCGCAACTCCAAAGTCAATTAATTCAGTAATCAAAATAATCAATCTTGAGCAGTGCCTGCAGTCCAAAGAGGCTGATGAACTGCTGAAAATTGCGGCTGGCACAAAGGAAACCAAGTTTTCGCTTGATTCCAGCGGATGCGGGGAAACAGACATTGAAATTTCTTTATGCAGGGAAGATTCGGGAAAATGTTCAGGGGGAGCGGAAGGCAGCATACAGTTGAGCAAAACAGAATTTACTCTCACTCCGGACAAGCCGAAAATGGAGATAACTGCGTTTGCAGGCCAGATTCCGGGAATGTACGGGATTGTTGTCGAGGCAAAAGTTCCGGGAAAAGGATGGCAGAGAATAAGGGCAATTGACCTGCTTGTGGAGCCCGGCACTGATTCAGTGTTCTCGCTCGACAAATACGCGTTTGTAATAAAAGGCACTGGAAGCAGGGACAGCGCAACTCTTTCAAACAAGAATGTCGTTGAAACAGTCACTATTGATGCAAGCGCCTGCGACTGGACAGAAGGGCAAAAAAACTGCAAGGGCAAGGAAAACAGCAGCATGCTGCCCCTGGCTGCAATGCCGTTGATGATGGGAGTCCTGCCTCCCCTGATGAATGCAATGAACAGCGGCACACAGGGAATAGTGCAGGGAAAGGAAGAGCCTGCTGCAATAACTTCCACTGATTCCGTGAAAAAAGCAAGTGACGACATAAGCAGTGCAAACAATGGTGTCGGGGACATTAAGGAAAAGATTGACGGCTGGGGAAAAGGCCTTGGGGACGGAAAGGCATCAAGCTTCGGGCCTGCGGAAAAAACAAGGAGGGCTGTTGAAGACCTTGACAAAAAAATAAACGGGGCTCCGAATTCTGACGGGGTGAAGCAGGGCGGCCTTGTGCAGCTTACTGCTTCGGCAAAAACACTTGCGGAGCAGAAATACACTGAAGCGGACAATGCATTCAAGGCATGCATGGCAGCAAATCCTACAACTTATTCAACTGCCTGCGCTGCGCAGATTGCAAAAAAAACATCAATGCTGAAATGCACTACTGAAGTTCCGCTTCTTGAAACCCAGAACAAAAAGCTCAATGATTCCCTGAAAAAAATCGATGCAAAAAACAAGGAATGCTTTACAAATGACGGTTCCCCTTTCAAAAAGGCAATGGATTCAACAAAGGACGCCTCTGACAAGTCAAAGGGCGCGCTTGGCGCTGCACCTGACCCGAAAACAAATCCTGACGGCACAGGAATCAGGGGTGTTGAAAGCAACCTTAACAATGCAATTGAAAAGGAAAAAATAAAGGACCCTAAAAAAATTTCCGATGCCCAGAAGCAGGGCCAGGAACTGATAAAGAAGCAGTCCGAAGCAATGCCGGGCATCAGGAATAACCTGCAGGGCGCAAGGGATGCGCTTGCGGGAAAGGACAGCAGCACTCCGGGCCTGCAGCAGAACCTTGAGGGTTTCGGCAAGTGCATCAAGGATGACAAAGGGACAGGCCTGAAAGACCAGCTTTACAAAATGAATGACGACCTTCAAAATGACCTTATAAGCAAGTGGAATGCTGTGCTTGCAGACTGCAAAGACCTTACAGGGCTGAGCCAGTTTACAAAGCTGAACACAATGTACAAGGATGTTGGAAAATCGGCAAACACTGCCCAGCAGGGCCTTTATGATTCGTTTGACCCTGAAAAGCAGATTAATCCCTTCATCAAGGACAAGGTAAACCCGCTGGTCGGAAAAATTGACGGAACAACAGCCAATCTTGCTGAAAATAAAAACAGTGCTTCTGATTTGAAAATCAGCCTGGCGGATGCGCCTGCAGCTGAATCAAAAGGATACCTTGGAGACCTTGACAAGGCAAAGAGCGATTTGACAAAGGCCGGGGACAGCAAGACCCAGCTTTCAAATGCAACAAAGCCTCTTCAGGGAGTTGCACAGAAAGCCGCTGTTGACCCTGCAATGAACCAGGCAATGATGAACATGATGAACCAGGCAATGATGGCCGCAATGATGGGAAGCATGCTTGGCGGCGGGAACAGCTGCGGCGATGACACAGACCCCTGCAATGACAGGATGCAGATGCCTGTGACTGCATGGGTAATTAATTTGAATGAGAATTCACAGCCGATTACAATGGACAAGACCGGAATAAGCGCATACTGGGAAAACGACAACATGAAACTGATTGGGCAGTATGAAAGGCAGGATAT
>JAQTPU010000050.1 GCA_028712575.1 Candidatus Iainarchaeum sp. | reverse complement strand
GGGAAACCGAGCGCATGCCTTTGCCCTGGGAATCCCGTGCATTGCAACTGCAATGGAAGGCCTGAAAGCGGAAATAGAGGAAAGCAAGGCAGGAATTGCAGTGCCTCTGGATGACAGTGCGGAGCTTGAAAGGGCAATTGTCGAGCTTCTGAAAAATGACGAGTTAAGGAAAAAATATGCAAAAAATGCCTCTAGTTATGTTACAAGCACGATTAAGTGGAGTGTTGTTGCAAAAAAGCACATTACGCTCTATGAAAAGCTAATCGCACAGCTGCAGTCAGAATGGACAGAGAAAAAGAAGGAAATGTAGCGTGAAAACCCTGCTTTTGGCAGCGGGTGAAACTTGAGTTGGGTGTTTAAATAGTCGAGCGGGTAATAAATTTTCTAAGCAGTTTTCCGCCGAGGGAATGCGGAATCGCGACTTTTGCACAGGATGTCCTGAATGCAATAGAAAAAAAATTCAGCCCGGCAATAAAATGCAGGGTAACCGCGATGAATGAAAACCTTTTTTCGACTTATAATTATCCGAAAAATGTGCAGCTGCAGATTGACCAGGACGACAGGGACAGTTACCTGCTTGCCGCGGAAAAACTGAACAAGTGCAAAAAAACAATGGGAATATGCATCCAGCACGAATTCGGGCTGTTTGGCGGGACTTACGGGGATTATCTCATTCCCTTTATGGAGGAAGTCAAAAAGCCGATTGTCACTACTTTTCATTCTATTCTGGATCCAAAATCCGCTTCCCAGCCGCAGAGGCACATCAGGTATGTGGTAAAAAAAATTGCGGAAAACAGCCACAAGGTTGTCGTAATAAGCGGTTATGGAAAAGACATTTTAATGCAGAAATACAAGATTCCCGAAGAAAAAATTGCAATAGTTCCCCACGGAGTCCCTTTTATCCAGTTTGGAAAAACAGCAGAGGCAAAAAAAGAACTCGGCTTAGAGGGAAAAAAAGTAATGTCAAGCTTCGGGCTCTTGAGCAACAAAAAAGGGATACAGTATGCATTGAAGGCCCTGCCCGGTGTTGTTGAAAAAAATCCGGATTTGTTATACCTGGTCATAGGCGAAACCCATCCGCTTGTAAGGAAAAGGGAAGGCGAAAAGTACAGGAACAAGCTCAAAAAAATGGTTAATGACCTCGGCCTGAAGGGAAATGTAATGTTTTACAACAAATACCTGCCCCTTGAGGAAATCTGCAAATACCTCCAGGCAACAGACGTTTATATCACGCCTTATTTCGACCCGCAGCAGATAAGCTCGGGAACTCTTGCATATGCAATAGGCGCGGGAAAAGCCTGCATCAGCACGCCTTATCTGTATGCAAAGGATGCTTTGAGGCATGAAAGGGGAATCCTCGTGCCCTTTAAAAACGCAAAGGCAATCGGAACAGCTGTAAACAGGGTTCTTTCAGACAGGAAATACAGGGAAAAAATAGAAAAAAACGCATACAATTACAGCAGGGCCTGGACCTGGCCGAAAATTGCGGACAGTTACGTGCACCTGTTCAGGCACATCTGACTGGCAATTTCTTTTTTTACAAGAAAAGTATTTTTAATAGGGTTATCTATTCTTCTTATGCTTGGTTTCGATGGAAAGCACTAAAATGCCGGTTGAAAGGACGCAAACGGGAGTGCCTGGCCTTGATGAAATCCTTTTCGGGGGGATTCCTGCAAGCAATCTCGTGGTTATTTCCGGAGACCCGGGAAGCGGAAAAACCTGCTTATGCCTGGAATACCTTTATATGGGAGCAACAAAGTTCGGCGAGGCAGGGGTTTATATTTCGCTTGAAGAGCCTGAAGAGGAAATAATCAAAACAGGTGAAAATTTCGGCTGGGACATTAAAAAGGCAATGGCTTCAAGAAAACTTGCAATAATTGCCGTGGAATTGTATGATTTTGACAAATTAAAAAACACTATTGAGGATGCCGTGGCAAGGCTTGGGGCAAAGCGCCTTGTAATAGACCCCGGAGTGATTTTCAGGCTTTATTTTGAAAGGGAACTTGACGCAAGAAAAAGAATTCTAAGCCTTGCAAAAATGTTAAAGAGGCTTGGCTGCACTGCAATAATAACAAACGAAATTTCGCTTGACAAGACAAGCTCCTTGTTCGGCCTTGAAGAGTATGTTGCCGACGGAGTAGTGCTGCTTTACCATACAAAGCTCGAGGACAGGTTTGTGAGAAGCATAGGCATACTTAAAATGAGAGGCACAAAAATTTCTGAAAAGCTCCATCCAATTGACCTAAGCCAGGAAGGCATAAAAGTAATGGCAAAACACGAGCTTTTTGAGGAGGTAACATAATGCCGAAAGAAAAAGCGGAAAGCGAAAGCAGGGCCGCAAAAGCCCCCTCTGAAAATGACGACGAATTGTTTGAACTTGTAAGCCCCACGAGGGCAATCGACCTGATTATACAGAAAAACCTGGAACAAATGCCCGATTCCTATGTTGTGCTGTTCCTTGAAAAAATAGAGCAATATTCTGTAATAAATGTGCGCCTTGCAAGCTACCTGGCAAAAAACAGGATTCCCGGTGTTTATGTAACTACAAACAAGCCTGTAAAATCCCTTATCGAGGTTTTTAAAAATGAAAAAATCGATGCAAAAAACTTTCTCTTTGCCGATGGGATTACAAGGATGAACGGGGCAGAGCCGGTTGAAGGGGAAAACTGCATTTATGTTGATTCGCCCAAAAACCTCATTGACCTCAGCATTGCAATAGAAACCCAGATGCAGAAAATAAAGGGCACGAACAGGTTTGTGCTGTTTGATTCATTAAGCACCCTTCTCGTTTACAACAAGCCCACTGTAGTGGCAAAATTCATGCACGCGATTGCAAGCAAAATCCGTGCATGGAGGGCAAAAGGTGTCTTTTTGATGATACAGGAAAAGGACGAGGAAGTGACAAAGATAATAGCGCAGTTCTGCGACGAAACAAAAGAATTCAAGCCGCAGATGTAATCAGCCTGCGGAAATCTTCCTGCCGGGAAAGGAATCCGAAAAAGCGGCCTGGATGCCCCGGAGGATTTCCAAGTTTTTTGATTCAAGCTCGGAAATTTCATTTTTCTGCGCGGAAAGGGATTTTTTCATTTCGTCAAGCAGGGACTGCTTTTCGCGCACTGATTTTTCCTCTTCAAAAAGCCTTTTTGAAAAATCCGAATGCCTTAATTCCTTTTCAACTTTCTGAAGCTCGATTTCGATATTGTTGGATTTCCAGAAAAAATTTTCAAAAAAATCAAATTCAAGAAGCTCTTGCAGCAGGGCCTGCTTTTTCTCGAAATCCTTTTCCTTCAGTTCCAGATTTCCGGCTGAAAACTGGCTGTCAAGCTCCTTGAGCAGGGCCTTGAAATACTCGCCCTTTGGATCGCGCTTCAATGCAATAACAGGATTATGGAGAAAGTCCTGCAAAAAATCAAGATGCTCCCTGGAAAGCGCGGTTTTCTGCTTTGAGGCTATGTTCGCAAGCTTTCGCATGGGTTTTTCAACAGAAGTGGTTTTTTCAAAAATCTCCTGTTCAACGGCCTTTTTTTCTGCAAGAAGCGAGGATTTTTTTTCTTCAAGCGCAAGAAGCTCCTTTGCTTCGGGGGAATTACGGAGCTTTTCCAGGCCTGTTTTTGAATCAAGGATTATTTTTTCAAGCGATGCGGCTTCAGATGCTGTTGAGTTCAGGGAATTTTTAATAAGGGAAATTTTCCAGGTGTTTTCGGCAATCTTTTCAGACCTGCTTTTTATGAAGGAACCCAAAAAAACCTGCTTGTTTTTTGCAAACTCCCTGTTAAGATCGGAAAAATTTTTCTGAAGCTCCTCCACAAGAGAACCGATGCTTTTCATGTCCTCCTTGAGCACGATTGAAGTGTAAACAAGGTTTTTTCCTATTGCGGGAATTTCCTTATTAAGGAAGGCTTCTGATTCAAGGCAGTAAAGCCGCACTGCCTCAAGGTCCTGCAGGTTTGGAGGGACAAGTTTTTCTACAAGCGAGGAAAGCTGGTGCGAGGAATGGCGCCTGCTTGTCTCGACAATTTTTCCAAGCCGTGCATTTTCTGTTTCAACATCAGCGGAATCAAGCTTCCCAAGCAGGGAACCAAGCTGCCTTAAAATGTGCTTTATTTCCGAAAATTTTTTTGCAACAAGCGAATCAAGGGAAGCACGCGCATTTTTAGTTGAGCCCTTCAAGAAATCCTCAATCTCTGAAAGCCGAAGCTCTTCTTCCGCGCCTTCTGTGCCTGAAGATTGCTTTTTTGAAAAAAGCTTTTTGAAAAAATCAGCAAGAGCCTGAAAAATCGAAACCATGCAAATAATGTGTTTGAAAATGATTTAAAAGGTTCTTGAACAGGGGAAATCTGCAGAAAGAGAATTTAAAAACAAATTCAAGCCAATTAATTAAGGCAGGCTTTAGTGTATGATTGATTTCAACAAAATGATAGAAAGGCACCTTGAGCGCGAGCACAAGCCGAAAAATATTGGAAGGTATTATCCGAGCGAAATAGGCGGCTGCATGAGAAAAACCTGGTACTCCTACAAGTATCCGCAGCAAATCGATATAGAACTTGCAAAAATATTTGAAGTGGGAAATATCGTGCACGGCTTTGTAGTGGAGGTTTTGAAAAGCGAAAAAAACAAGGATATTGAGCTTCTTAAAACAGAAATGCCGTTCAAAATAGAGCTGGAGGATTTTGTTATTTCAGGCAGAATAGATGATTTGATTCTAATAAAGGAAAACGGAAAAAGCATTCTTATCGAAGTGAAGTCCACCAAAAGCCTTGATTTTGTGAAGAAAGCGGGCGAAAGCCATGCAATGCAATTGATGCTTTACATGCATGCAACAGGCATCCACAACGGCGTTGTATTGTATGTCGACAAGAACAATTTGCAGAGCAAAGTTTTTGAAGTGCCTTACTCTGAAAAAGAATCCATGGAAATTTTGCAGCGGTTTAAGAACCTGCACAGTTACCTGAAAAACGGGCTTCTGCCGATTGCAGAGGCAAAAAAAAGCGCGGAAAAAAGCTGGTTGTGCAAATTCTGCGAGTACAGTGAAAAATGCGGGAAGAACGAGGAATAAAAAACATTACATTTGCATCAATTCTTTTGTGCTAAAAATTTTTATTGCATCCTGGTTTTTCATTTCTTTGTCATTGGACCAAATTGCACAATTCAAATGCAGAGCAAGGGCAAAATAGGCGGCATCGCCCGCATCGGGAGAAATTTTTTCGGCCTGGCTTTTTGCATCAAAAAATTTTTCAAACGGAACAATTTTCAATGCAGCTGATTTGGCAATTTTTTCAAAAAGAACATTGATTTCTGCGGCTTCCAGGCCAGTTTTTTCAGAAAGCTCAGGCAGGTGCTTTTTGAATTCTTCAATGGAGAAATCGGGCGAAAAAAATTCGTGCTCTGAAAACAGCAGTATGCGCCGGGTAGTGCCGTCCTTAATAAGCGCAGCAAATAAAATATTGGCATCAACAACAAAACGCATTCAAATCAGCTCTTACTGAATTTTTGGGATACCGCGCGCTTGACTTTTCTGCCCAACGCAATCGTATCCTCTTCAGTAAGCCTGCTCTTGGAGAGCTGCTTGTCCATCTGTTCAAGGAGCTGGATTTTTTCTGCAATTGCCTTTCTTGCAACAGCAGACCAGTTTAATTCCGGAAACTTGGTCATTTTATCCTTCAAATCATCGGGAACCGCAATAGTAACAGTAGCCAAAACAAACACCTCCAATAAAAACTGTGCAAGCACATATTTTAAATAATATCGCGAAATGGGAAAAACAAACAAAAGCTGTAATAAAAACAAAGAAGAATTACTAGCCGCAGAAGACGCTTACGAATACCTGAAAACATGGGTTGCTTTCGCCCCCATTTCTGGGCATGAAAGTATCAAAGCCACACGAAGCGGGATTTTGGCTAACAGGGCAAAAACTGAAAAAGACAAGGCAATGATTGCCGAAAATTTAGAACGTGTAAAAAAATGGAAGAAGGATGCCTCAAAAATTCTTTCAGAGTTTGAGGCAAGGATAAAAAAATAAAGAAAAAAGAAATTATTTCTTTTTTCCTTTTTTTGCTTTCTTTCCCAAGGCTTTCTTTTTCAAAGAAAGGCTTTTTTCTTTGATAGCCGCCTGTGCTGCTGCCAAGCGTGCAATTGGAACCCTGTAT
>JAQTPU010000049.1 GCA_028712575.1 Candidatus Iainarchaeum sp. | reverse complement strand
GAAGGTATAAGGCGAATTTGTTTCCAGAAAGGTGAATGAGTATTGACAGGAATTTTCTTGACAAGGGATGATACGGAAGGATTTTGTCGCGCGTCACTGGAAAATCAGATGTGGGAGAAGCGGTAGAGTATCTTAAGGAGCTCGGCCTTGCAGGGGTGCTTGTTCACGGCGGCATAAAGGCTGCTGCTCGCCTCGGCCATATAGAGTCAAAAAGAAGGGAGGTTCTCAAGACAGTTAGGCTCCTTACAAATGCAAAAGCAAAGCGTTTTCGTTCCCTTGTTTTTGCAGTTGGGCGATACTTGTATCATAACCGCATGGCTGAAGGCACTGCGCTTTATGATAAGCGTGCAGAGCACTCTGTTTATTCACTTTTTGGGGAGCTTGCCCAGAAAAGCTCGGAATACAAGAGGCTTTTTGACCTGGAAAATTCTCCCGCAGCCAATGGCCAGAACTATTTCAGGTTTGTTATCCGCAATGAAATGATTCTGAACTTTAATTTTTTGAAAGAAAACTATTCGCCGGAAAAAATGCAGGCCTTGCGATATTGCCTTGTAGGCGACAAGGTTGACGAACTGACAGAGCACCAGGACCTTGAACGCCTTAAGTTTGTTTCAAGCATTTTTGGAGAAGCCGGTGAAGTTGCAACAATTGACAGATTTTTGCACAATCCAAGGCAGCATGAAAGGGCAATAAGGGCATTGATTTCTATGCAGTACAAGGCGCGTTTTCTTGACATAAAAGAAAGGGATTCTTTTTTCAGGAGAGCTTGCAAATATTACGGCATAAGCCAGGAAGAAGTTTACGGGGTTGCAAAGGCAATTTATCACGATCCAAACATTCAGGGCAAGCGCGGACGACTTTTATCTGCGGAAGATCGCCAATTGCTTGAAACAGCAAGGCAGGCACAGGCTGTTTATGATTTCCAGCCAAGAACAGCTTCTCCTGCGCGTGAAAGGCCCAAGCAAAAAGGCCCCAGAATAGTTCTGACTCCGGGCGCACTGTTTGAAATCGAGCACGGCAGAAGGGTAAAAGGTCCAAGGGTTTCCTGATTTTTGCCAACCCAATGCTTTTTTAAGTTTCTGGAACAATTTGTATATGGTTATTATGCCTTCTAAGAAAAAAAATATTAAAAAGACAGCCAAGGCTAGAAAGCCTGTTAAAGCAAAGAAAATTGCAAAGGCAAAAAAGCCCTTGAAAGCAAAAAAAGTGCTGAAAGCCAAAAAGCCTGTTAAGGTAAAAAAAGTGAAGGTTTCAAGGCCTTTGCAGGAGCCAGAGCCTTCGAAGCCTGTTGCTTCTGGAATTTCCGGGCCTGTTACAGGGGAAATGACTTTTTCAGAGCTTACAAGCAGGCATCCGTCTGCTATTCCAGTCCTTTTTGAATTCGGCCTGCATTGCATTGGCTGCCATGTTTCCGCCCTTGAAACAATTGAACAGGGAGCATTGGCTCATGGCTTGTCCGCGGCTCAATTAAAAGAAATGCTTGAAAAAATCAATGCTGCTGTCGGAAAAACAGCGGGAAACTGACAAGGTGATACAATGGAAAGGCCGTATATTGATTATAAAAAATGCACTAGCTGCGGGACATGCATAAATGTCTGCCCTGTTAGTGTTTTTGCCAAGGAAGGCAAAAAAACAGTTGTAAAGAATCCAGGTGACTGCATCCAGTGCAGGGCCTGCGAGGCAAGCTGCCCTGAAAAGGCAATTCAGGTGAAATAATCTGCCTTTTTCTTTCTTTTTAAAAAAGAAAGAAAAATGTAGGTTGCCAAAAAGAAAAAAATTCTTATTTTGAAAGTGTAAAAATGCAGGAAATTTTTTTTACGGCTCTTGGAGGGGCAAAAGAGGTTGGAAAAAGCTCTCTTCTTGTCGATTACGGCGAAAAAGTCCTCTTTGACAGGGGAGTAAAGCTCAATGCAAGAAAAACAGAATACCCCCTGCCAGTAAAAACAAACCTCGATGCAGTAATAATTTCCCACGCCCATCTTGACCACAGCGGTTCACTGCCCCACCTTTTTTTGGAATCGAATTTCATGAATTTTCTCACTGTTTCAACCCTTGACCTTTCCAAAATGCTCTGGTTTGACTCATTGAAAATCGCTGGTTTGGAATCAATGACTCCGGAGTGGACAAAAGAAGAAATACACAAGGCTGAAAAATTCTCCTTTCCAATGCATTACAAAAAAAACATTCAGATAACAAAAAACGCCCATTTGGAATTTTTTGACGCAGGCCATATTATAGGGAGCGCAATTTCAGTCCTTTCGCTTAAGCGCCAGAAGATTGTTTATACCGGCGATTTCAAGCTAGAAGAAACAAGGCTGCATATGGGCGCGGATATTTCAAAAATAAAAAACACAGACATTCTGATAATCGAATCTACTTACGGCGACAGGGAGCATCCTCCCAGAAAGGATGTTGAAAAAAGGTTTGTTGAAACAGTCCGCGATACACTTGACAAGGGGGGCCATGTGCTTGTCCCTGCCTTTGCAGTCGGCAGGAGCCAGGAAATAGTCGACATTCTCTTCGAGTATAAAATCAGGGCGCCTGTTTTTTTTGACGGAATGTGCCAGAAAGCCGCAAAAATAATAATGGAACATCCGGACCTGATTAAAGACCCGAAGGCGCTTAGAAAAGCGCTTTCAAATGCTGTCTGGGTAAAAAACCCGTCTTTCAGGAGGCGCGCATTAAAGGAGCCGAGCGTGATTGTCACTACTGCGGGCATGCTTTCAGGCGGTCCGGTTGGCTTTTACCTGAAGGAGATTTACAAGAACGAGGACAGTGCCGTCCTGCTTACCGGCTATCAGGTTGAAGGCACTCCAGGCAGGGAATTGCTTGAAAAAAACAGGATTGAAGTGGACGGAAAGCTTCTTGAGGTTGCTGCGCATGTTGAAAAATTCGATTTTTCAGCGCATGCTGACCAGAGGGAAAGCATTCATGCAATAAAAAAACTTTCCCCCTCAAAAATTGTCCTTGTACACGGCGATCCTGAAGTAATGCCTGTTTTCAGGAAAAAAATTATGGAGGAAACAGGCATTGAAACAGTTGTTCCAAGCCTTGGCGAAAGAATAAAATTGTAGTTTGCCCATACTTTCAAGAGTTTTTATGTCTATTTTGGCTATTTTCAAGGATTCCCTGGTTTTGCTGGGAAAACAGCCTAAGCTGTTTGCCCCAAAGATAATAGTGGCTTTTTTGTACGGAATAATAATGCTTGTAATGGCGCAATTTACTCTTTTTTTTCTTGCTGAATTTTCCAGCGGGGCATTGTCAGATCCTGTTGCAATAATTGTTTTTGACCTTGCGCTTATGCTGGGTGCCTTCATTGTTTTTTTCATAGATGTTTTTACAAACGCAATGTATCCAGAAATAATAAGGGATTTTTTCGACAAAAAGCCAATTTCGTTCGGTTCGGCAGCGCTTTCAATCAAGGACAAAATCATAAAAATTTTTTTGTCGATTATTTTCATTGAATTCCTGCTTACTGCCCCGTTCAGCCTTATCCTGGCAGGATTGCTCCTGACAAACAACAGGGTCCTGGTTTACCTGTTCATAATCCTGTTCCTTGTTGTGTATCTTGCATTGGCCGCAATTTTTTATTTTGCATACCCCGTGCTTGTTCTAGGGGAAAATTTTTTCCTGAAGTTTTTTTCAGAATCATTCAGGCTTAGCAGCAAAAAAATGCCCAAAATACTTGTTTTTTCCTTTGTGCCCTTTTTCATTTCAATAATCAGCTTTGTCCTGGCTTTTCTTGCAAGAGACCCGGCTTTCCTGCTTTTGTTCATTGTAATGCGGTTTTTAATGGCCTTGCTGCAGACATACCATATGGTGCTCAACCCGAGCATTTTTTTGAAATACGACCAGTTGTAGTGAGAAAATGACTGCCAAATTCTGCCCAAGCTGCGGCTCCACACAGGGGCCTTTTGTGCGGGGAGTATGCAGGCCGTGTTTCCTGAAAAAGCATTCGCTTTTCGAGCTTCCGGCAAAGCTGCAAACAGCGCGCTGCAGGAGCTGCGGGCAAATCAGTTTTTTGGGAAAATGGCGAAAACAGGAACCTGCAGTGCTGAAAAAACTAATTGAAAAAAATACGAGAATCCTCGGCCTGGAAAACCCGGAATTTGTTTTTTCTTTTTCCCCTGAAGAAGCCGGAAAAATACGTGCAAAAGCAACCCTTAAGGGGGAAATTGATTCAATTGAAATTGAACAGGAAAAAGAAACAATCCTTGAATTTACAGGCGCTCTCTGCGATTCCTGCATGAAGGCAGTTTCGAATTATTACGAGGCGACAATACAGCTGCGCTTTGAAAAAAAAGAAATCGGAGAAAAAATTGTTGCGGAAATTGAAAAGCTCCTTTCCTCGCTTTCAAAAGAGGATTTGCTTGCAAAAATCGTTTCAGCAAAAAACCAGAAACACGGAATCGACCTTGTGTTGGGCTCGAACAAGAGCGCTTCAAAAATAGCAAAAGCAATTGCAAACAAATACCATGCAAGGCCCGTTGTTTCATACAAGCAGGCAAAAGGCGGAACCCGCGACAAAGTGAAAAAAAGGTTCACTTACTGCATCAGGATTCCCGGATAATCAGGCCTCGAATTTTTTCAATGCCGCCAGTATTTCTTCTACCGGCTTGTTTGTTATTATTACGGGGATTTTTTCGGATTCGGCTATTTTTATTGCAATCGGGTCGACTGTTTTTTCCTCAAGGTTCCCGTGCAGGACAACTATTGCCGGCTTCATGTCAGTGCTGAACCTGCCGATTTTCACTGCGATTAAGGGGCTTCTTCCGTTTTCAACAAACCTGAAAATCAGCGCGCGCTCAGGTGTTTTCCCGTAAATCAGCATGTATTCATGAACCGGAATTTCGAGTATTACTTTCATTGAATCAATTATGCTGTAACCGTAAATCTGTGTTTCTTTTAATCTTGAAGGGTTGGCAACGCACTTTCCGTCAATCATTTTCATGAACTCCGGGCCTTTTATTGCGCCGGTGAATTCGTGCGACTGGAAGGCGGCTTCTTTGGGCTTGAAGTCCTTGTCCAATTGCTTTATGACACGGCCTCCGCGCCTCTTGTCAAGCTCAAGCAAAGCAGCTACAAGCCTGCTTATTATGCCGATGCCAGGGCTTTTTCTCCTGCCGCCCTCATAATCCGAAATAGTGCTGTTGCTCACCTTCAGATAGTCTGCAAGTTCTGTCTGCGAAATCCCGAATATTTCACGCCATTTTTTCATGCTGCTGCCTGGGTCCTTGCTTAAGCAGATTTCTCCGGCAATGGTTGTTTCCAATTGGTCCATAAAAAAGCCTTTTGTCCATATATGGATGCAAAAAACACTTTTTTAAGGCTTTCAGCACACAGTAATATTGGCAGAGGTGGCTGTAATGTGGGAAATTTTTTTGGTAATCATTGTTGCAATAGCCATAATTCTTTTTTTGTTGTCAATTAAAATTGTCAGGCCGACCCAAAGGGGGCTGGTTGAAAGGCTTGGAAAATACCACCATTATGCAGGCCAGGGAATCCATTTTTTGATTCCATTTATTGATGCAATTGTAAGAGTCAATATTACGGAGCAGATGGTTGATGCCCAGCAGCAAGAAGTCATTACAAAAGACAATCTTAATGCAAAGGTTGACGCCCAGATTTATTTCAAGGTCCAGGATATAGAAGAAGGCGTGAAAAGAAGCCAGTACAAGGTTAACAATTACCAGGTTCAGATTGTCGCGCTTGCAAGAACAACTTTAAGGAATATTATCGGCCAGTTGTCTTTTGAAGAAGTAAACTCGATGAGGGACAAGCTGAATCAGGAGCTTGCAAAAGCGCTTGACAAGGAAACAGCAACCTGGGGAATCTCTGTTGTGAGGTCTGAATTAAAAGAAATCCAGCCCCCCCAGGATGTCCTGGAAACAATGAACAAGGTCCTTATTGCAAAGAATTCCAAAACTGCTGCAATTGATTTTGCAACAGCAAAAGAAACAGAGGCAGACGGCTTCAAAAGGGCCGCAATCCGCCAGGCAGAAGGCCAGAAAACCGCGGAAATTTTAACTGCAGAAGGCCAGGCAAAAGCAATTGAACTTGTCAATAAGGCGGCTGACGCTTATTTCAAAGGGAATGCAGTTGACTTGAAAAAGCTTGAAACAGCACAGGCAATGCTCAAAGACAACAGCAGAATAAT
>JAQTPU010000048.1 GCA_028712575.1 Candidatus Iainarchaeum sp. | reverse complement strand
CTTTTTGTTCAACTCCGCCCGCATTAAGGCTCCATGCGCCTTCTATTGGCGCGCTTCCGCTTTCCAGTGTTGCAGGCGCACCAGTATCGTGCGGTGTTATAACTGCTTTCGGATATTTGCCGCTGCTTGCAGCAATTGCGCAGGCATTTACTATTGTTCCTGTATCCCCGCTGCCTGTTTTAAGGTTGTATGCGAATTTGTTGTTCTGGATTGAAAAGCAGCCTGTTTCATTTGCAGAATCTGAAAACTGCGCATAAATTGTTGCGAGAGGCACTCTTGCAAGCGAGCCCTGCAGCCTTGCCTTCAGGATTATCGGGTATTCTCCCTGTATTCCCTTGCTTGAGCCTATTGCTATCTTTTTGGTGTCATTTGGAGTGAGCATTGCTGTCAGGCCTGAACCAAGTATTGACATTACAGGTGCTTCCGGCGCTTCGCCTGCGGCAATTTCAATGTCCATGCCTGCAGTGCAGTTTGCAGTTGAAATAGTTGCAATGGAATGCCTGTCTGTCCTTACTGCAGGAAGAGGGAATTCTTTTGCCTTCAAATCGTCTGTAATAACCTGTTCCCCGTTGATTTTTATGCATTTGAAATTCTGGTTTATCGGCTCAAGGCCGGGAGTTGTTGAAAGCGTTATGTCTTTCTGCAAAGGCTTGTAGCCTGTTTTTTCAGCTGTAAGAGTTATCTTTGTTATTCCTGACAGGTCTGCAGTGCCAATTGTCATTATGAAAGAGCCGTCAGAATTTGTAGTTCTTGAATAACCCGGAATTAATGCACCGGAATCAGTTCTTTTTATTTTTATTAATGCTCCCTGTATGTTTTTTCCGTCAGCCTTGTCAAGGACAGCGCCTGTAATTTGTATCGAAGGCTGTGTCAATACAATCGAATCCGGAACTCCTGTAAATTCAAATTCCCTTTCGCCCACTATCCTTATTGGCGCCGAATAATATGAGGTAATATCGCTTATAGGGGTTCCGCTTTCAGACAGCCAGCCGTAAACTGCAGTGAGGCTTGTTTCTGCAATCGGGATTATTCCGATTGAACCGAAATTTTTGCTTGAAACTTCCTCGCTTTTGTAAAAAACCGGCTTTTCAAAAACAGTCAAAGGCCCCTGGCCTGTATTAGCGCCTGCTTTCAGGTCAAGCGGATGCGTTGTGTCGATTGCGCCCGCTGCATTCGTGTTTTTCACCTCGAGCTTTGCGCTTGCAATGTCCTTTCCCGTGCAGTTTATCAGAGTGTAATTCAAATCGTAATTTGTGCCCTTTGCGATTTCAATCGGGGTTGTGCCGTCTGCGGGAATTTCCACCTGCAGGCCCAGGGAATCGCGCAGGTCAAGGCCCCATCCAAAGCCTGTTGTTGCGCAGGAAATCTGCCCAATCCTGTAAATTGCTTTTTTTGCAGCAGATTCAAAATCAATCCTGTTCACTTTTGCCCTTGCAATTGCCCTGAATTCTATTTCAGTCCCTGCAGGCAGGCCGCCCTCTATTTTTATTTTTGCGATTACTGGGATTACTCCCCTCTCTAACTTGTCCCAGCTTATTACTGCCTGCTTTGCGTTTGTGCTTACTTCGCAGCCTGCCCCTGTTTCATATGGCTTTGCTGCATCATAGCATTTTGAATATTCAATCGAGGAATATCTCGGGACTGCAATGTTCATTATCTGTGCACGCCAGCCGGCATCGGGCAGTGCTGCCTGGCTGTCGGGGCCTGCGCTTATGTGCATGAAAATTTCGTTGTAATCCGCGTTTTTTGCCGGCAGAATGAGGTTGAATTTTGCATAATAAAACTTTGCTGTTGCAGACTCGTCTATCCTGCTTGCCTTGCTTTTGCAGGCCTCGTCAGAGCAAAGCGCCTTGAATTCGACTATTACATTGCCGTCTGCAGGATACGAAGTTTCCGGGTCAAGGTCTATTGCAGCTGCCGCCTTTGTATTCCTTGTTATCTGCACTGCGGAGCTCAAGCCGGGCAGGAAACCATCCTTTGCGGCCCGCGCATAAATCCTCGTGCCTGCCTTTATATTGTCTGATTCACAGCTTCCCTGCGCATCAGTCGTACAGCCCGCCTCTGTTGCCAGTGTTTCTGCATTGACATAGCCGACTGCAGCGCCCATCAAGTTTGTGCTTGTGCTCGCGTCCTTTACTTTTGCCTCCGCGCTTCCCTCTCCCGTGACAAGCCGTATATTCACAAAAGTTGTTTTTCCAGTTTCGGCAGCAACCGTTGCCTCTCCAAGCTGGCTTCCCGAAGTTGCCTTTATGTTGTAGTCGCCTGCTTCAAGCCTGCTTACTGCTGCATTTCCATCGTCATTTGTCTGGCTTTTCGGATAATTTATTATCAGGCCGGGAATGTTTTTGCCGTAAACAAACACGTCCGCATTCTTTATGCTTGCGTTTTCCTCGTCGAACACGTGAATAAGGAGCTCTGCGTAATTCTGCGGGTTTGTTGTTATGGGAGTGAGCTGTATTATTGAAGGCTCCGTGTCATCGGAATTTTTCAACGGCGCTGAAGAAAATGCCCTTGTAATATATCCGTCCTTGCTTATTGCAATGGAATAAGCCTTTGTCTTGTCTGCGTTTCTTGAATAAAGCCCTTCGTTGTCTGTTTCCGAATTGTCAAAAGGCGTGTTCCCCTGGAATACAATCACTTTTGCTGAAGGGATTGCCTGGCCTGAAACAGAGTCCTTTGCAAGTATGAATATTTTTTTCTGCTCGTCTTTTGGAATCGGCGCTCCAAGCGTTATTTCCATGCTTGTTGTATTGCCTGCTTCAACATCAAAGGAATCAGTGCTGTCCGACCTGCCGTCATCCGCAGTTGCAGTTGCAATATAGTTTCCAGGGGGGGCATTTTCAAACAAATAATTCCCGGAGCTTGAAGTGATTCCCGAGTCAACTTCGTTGTCTCCGTCCCTGTAAAGCTTCACAACAGCATCCGCAACAGGCCCTATAGTATCCCTGACTGTTATTTCAACGCTTCCTTTTTTCCTGTAAAGCCTTGCATTGTCACTTTCTTTTGTAAACCTGAATCCCGAAGTTGTTTCATACCCTTCCGCTGAAAATTCCCCTGTGAGTGTTCCGCAGTTTTCTCCGGGTTGGATGCCTGTTATTTCACTGTCTGTTGTTTCGGCTTTCTGGGGCGCTGTACCTGTTCCGGAGCACCTGAATATTGCAGTGACTTTTTCCTCGACAGGGCCGTTTGTTTCAGAATCGATTATGGTTACGGAGTATTTTTTCAGCGGAGGCGGCGGAAGCTTTTTCAGTGTTATTTTTGCGGTTGTTTTTGCAGACAAAGCAATGTCCTCTTCGGATATTTTTTCATAGCCTGTTTTTTCCACTGTTATTGCTGCATCAATTTCCTCTTTCGGGATTTCGATTTTTGCCTCTCCGTTTGCATCTGTTTTTGCATTCAATTCGGAGTCCAAAAAGGCTATTGAAAGCGAAGCCCCGCTGATTTTTGCCCTGCTCTCGTCTGTTACAAGTATTTTTGCCTGGAATGTTGCGGGCGTAAACAGGAATCCAAAGCCCCCGCCGAGAAAGCCCCAGAGCAAAAAAGCGATTATCAGCGCTATTGCAATTATGCAGAGTATAAAGCTTGGAAAAACCCTGTCAATAGGGTCAACTATTTTGTAAACAGGAATTGCTTTTTCGATCCTGTCAAGTATCCCGTAATACCTGTCTTCAAAGAGATAATAAACACTTTTTATTTTGTCGAGTATTGTCAAAGGCACCACTTTCAGCTCTTGATGCATTGAACGCTTTCATTCAATGACTTTTGCGAATTATTGCTTCCAGCTGTTTCATACAGCACATTCGGGTTCCACCAGAATAATGCCTCTGCACCGTTGTTTGTTACACAGACGCTTTTTGATTTTACCATTTCAAACAGTGTTTCCATGCTTGAAACAGTGTCGTTTGCTTTCTGGTTGTTGTGCGGCATTCCTGTTATTCCCGCAAGGTCGGCTGTTTTCTGGAAGCCTGTTTCCGGAGTCGAAAAATCCA
The DNA here is from genome assembly GCA_028712575.1 of Candidatus Iainarchaeum sp. Lineage (GTDB taxonomy): Archaea > Iainarchaeota > Iainarchaeia > Iainarchaeales > JAGVNX01. The sequence goes on along the minus strand of JAQTPU010000048.1, from coordinate 2,193 downwards.
GCGAGCCCGGAATAATTCCCGTAAGGGAATATGCCGCGCCTGCCGGAGTATAAAAAATTGTCCTAAGGTAAACATTGCCTGATTTTTCCGCTTTGTCCCAGTCCACTCCGTATGAAAACTGCCAGTTTGTAACAGGGTCTGCTGGTTCCGCCTGCCTGTCTGCAGTGAAATCAAACCTGTCGGCAAGAGGCACGCCAGTAAAGTCATAGCACTGCCCCATTGCGCTCCAGAACGCAAGATGCGAGCCTGTCTGCTTCGGAGTTCCGGATTCCATGAGCTGGTAAAATGCCCCGAATGCATCGGGGTTTTTTTCAGAGCTTATCTGCATGCTTACCGGCGTTGCATAGTTCGGCGAGAATGCAAGATTCAGCGCATTGTCCTGGGCCTGGTTTATTTTCAAAAGCACGCCCCTCTGCGATGCAATGCTGTTCAGGCTTTTTGCATCCTTTACAATTGTGCTGCTGAGCGTTGTTGTCCCTGCAGAGCTGGGAATAATGCCTGTTGAAACCACTTCAGCGCCTGTTCCGAAAATAATGAATGGTTCAGATTCATTCTGGTAATTCAGGCCGTAGCCGTTTCTTCCAGCTGACGAGTTTCTTCCCACATTGCCGTTGAAGGGCATGTAATAGAAAACGCTGTTGGGGTATGGTTCCTGCAGGTAATTCAGGACTGCGAGTATTTTTGCCTTTGGTTTTCCTTCGGAATCGAAGAAATGCCAGTCATCGTTAAAATCAATGTTCAGGCTTACTTCGTATGTGCCAGGGCCCAATAATTCTGTCGAATCAATGTTTTTCCTTGTGAATGAAAGCTTGCCTTCGCTGTAAAAGTAATCCGCCCACTTTCCTGTTGAACCCTGCGTAAACCAGTCCGGCGCATTCAGCAGCGCTGTTTTTGTGTAGTAGTCCGCAAAGTCTGTCTTGAAATTATTGTTGTAATTGTCCTTCATAAGGTATGCCTTGAATTTCAGCAATTTTCTCAAATCATCAATGTTCCTTATGTCTTTTGTCCAGTTTACACTGCCCTCATTTTCAAGGTAATATTCAATTGCTGTTTTCGAGCCTGTTCCTGAAACATTCCCTATGTCAAGGGTTGACTTCGGAATCCAGCAGCCAATCACTGCCTGCATATTTGCAGGCATAGGTTCAAGCCCAAGCCCTGCAAGGTACTGGTTGTAATTTTTCGTAATTTCCTGTATCGCTTCAGCCCCTGGGTTTTCAGGGCAGGGCATATTGCTGTTCTGCTCTAAAAATTCTTCAAGGATTTTTAAGCGCTTTGAAAGCATTATGCTGAACTGCGCAGCATCACAATAAATTCCCCCCGCTGATTCAATGCACGAATCCTTTGTTATTCCTGTTTCCCCCCAGTTCCAGTTCAGCGCGACTTTCGGCAGTGCGGTTTCCCCTGTTGCCCCGATCATTGTGCCCTGCAGGCAGGAATTCTCGCCTATCACTGGAGGAAGCGGCGCTATAAAATCCATTGTTGTGAATTTCAAATGGAATTTCTGCGTCACTGTCTGCGTTGTTCCAGGAACAGGGCTTGGCCCCGTCATTCCCGTTGAAGTCATCTGCAGCATCTGGCCGGATATTCCGCCAAGTTTTCCCACATTAGGAAAAGTAATTGTCGGGGAATGCCTTGTCTGCTTTGCCTTTATGCTTGCAGTTGAATAAACAGGCTCTGGATTTGCAATTCCGGTATTTTCAAAAATAACTCCGATATCCTGGCGTTCATACTGCCCTATCAGCTTCATATTGTCTTTTTCCCAGTAAGCGCTTATTCCAGTCTTGTCCATTGTAATCGGCTGTGAATTGTCATTCAGGTTAATTACCCATGCAGTTACAGGCATCTGCATCCTGTCATTGCAGGGATTAGTGTCATCGCCGCAACTATTTCCGCCGCCAAGCATGCTTCCCATCATCATTGCCATCATTGCCTGATTCATTGCATTCATCAAAGCCTGGTTCATTGCAGGATCAACTGCGGCTTTCTGCGCAACTCCCTGCAGAGGCTGCGCTACTTTTGCAAGCTCGCCTTTTCTTGTATTTGCTGTGCCCAAATCACTCCTGGTTTTATCCAGGCCGCCTATAACCCCGCCGGAACCGCTGCTTGTTGCTAAATTCAAAACAAGCTCCGGGTTTGCGCCTGTGCCCTGCTGGCTGGCTGCCTGTGCACTGCCTAGCTGGTTTATTGCAGGGG
>JAQTPU010000047.1 GCA_028712575.1 Candidatus Iainarchaeum sp. | reverse complement strand
AAACACCCGTTTCCTTCAGAAAAATAAGCCTGTTGTTCGTCAAAAACAAAAGCCCGCTGTCAGATTCTATTGTAAAAACTTTTTGCCCGCCCTGTTCAACAGTTTTCGAGTATGCCCTGCAGAGCAGGCTGTCAACAATATCCTCGCCTTTTTCCAGAAGCAGGGTTTCCTTGACCTTGCCAATATCCGGTTTTGCCATACTCAACAACTTTTTTGGTGTTTCTAATAGGAATTTCGAGAATAAAAAACTTGTTATCCTGCCTGGCTGCCTGGTCAGCAATAACCCAAGAACAATTCAGTGACAAAGCAAATTATCAATTCAAAAATATTGGGTTCTGCTCCAGGCGGGGCATAATGCGGGTCGTATTCGGGCAAAAAAGGCTTTTCAGTGAAGAAAGAATCCTTTACAAGGCTTGAGTTTGCGCCCTTGTATTCGAGAAAGGAAATGCATTTTGCATTGCCAAAGCCGTATTCCTTTCCAAGTTCCGTGTCCTGAACAGCATTCTTGAATTCCAGCAATTGCGATGAATCCTCAAAGCACTGCCCGCCGAAAATATAAACATCCGCGGTTGTGTTGCCGTTATTAATGCCTGAAATTGCCATGGGGTAAAACGGTTTTTCAGGCCTGAAAGAGAATTCCAAAGGAGTCGCAATCCCATTGCCCAGTTCAACCAATGATTTTACCCCGTTGAAATCTGCTCCATTGCAGTCGGGGTTTTCATTGTACTGCCATTGGACAGCGGAATTGATTTCATATTCCATTTGTTCCTGCCAGCGGCCATAATACGCATCTTCGCCGACCACAATATTTTCAGCGCATTTCTTTTCCTTTTCTCCGGCAGCAATGCCCGGATACTTGCCGGGCAGGTTTATTTTGTTTGCAATGAAATAATAATTGCCTTTCCGGATATAATAATCCAGAACGCTTTTTTTGTTTTCAGGGAAATAGTAATTGTTGCCATTCAGCCAATTCAACAAGGAATTCGCATCATTTGCCTTCAGGGTTGTCAAATCATAAATGCCGATTTTTTGGGCCTGGACAATTTCAACGCCTTCAGGCGTGCTTCCTGCGCCAAGTATGCCTCCCCCCGATGAATGGTAACGCGGCTTTTCAAACAACTGCGCCAGGCCAAAAAAAATACTGTTGTCTGCCTGCTTTACCTCGGGCTTTGAACTGCTTTGGATTGGAATAACCCAGGCCATGCCTGTAAAATCCGTTGCAGTTATTTTTGTCGAAAGAATCATCCTCTCAACCGAACCGTCCCAAAAAACAGCCGCCTTTTGTTCAGGCGCAAAAACAGTTTTATAATAAGGCAGTGGAGGCATTATTCCGCCGTCTGCAAAAACAACCCCTAAAAAAAGAAAAATAACCGCAGGAACCAAAAAAATTGCTGCCCTCATCAGTGCATAATAATGCCTTTCCTGAATAAAAAACCTGCTTTTTAGAACAAGAAGGAATGCTGCCTGCCTTTGCAAGGCTATTTCACTTCAAACGGCAGGACTGAAACAAGCACATCATCAATGTAAATTTTGTACTCGTATTTTCCCGGCGCATAATCCAATGGCTCGCAGCCTGAAGACCCGCCTTGCTTTAATTCAATTGGAAAATTTGATTTCGGCCTTGTGTAATCGTTTTTGTCAGTGCTGTAAGTGGCACTGCCAATGCTTCCTGCGGGAATTGTTTTTATGATTGTGAAATCAGTGCAGAACTGGTCCTGGGAAGTGAAAACGCTTGTTTTTACTGGAAAATTATCCGGGGGGCCGACCTGCACGCCAAGAGGCAATTTTCCCAGATACACGCGCGTAAAATATTCATTGAATTTTGCCGTGTCAGGCTGTTCCGAAAGAGGAGCCTGTTTTTCTTCGGCAGCAGCAATTGCAATCGGGATTGTTTTTATTGTCTGGTTTGCATATTTTATTTCAAAAGCATAATTGCCCGCAGCAAGATTCTTGTTTGGATTGTAATCGTTGTATCCTGTTGCGTCTTTTGGAATATTATATTCCTGCGTTGAAACAAGGTTTCCCGAAGCATCAAACAAAGTCGCTTTTGCCCTGTCCCGGCAACCCACCTCGCTTTGCACTATAATAAAAATATTGTCGGAACTTGAAAACTGCGTTGCAGGATTCCCGAATTGTGTTTTTGATGCCCATGCGTCAAGGCCCTGGGGGCAGACAGGAGTGCTTGCCGGGGGAGGGCTTGTGTTTGCGGAAGGCTGGCCATTATTTCCAGGCTGGCCGGTGCTTGGAGAAGGCTGTGTACAGCCGCTGAAAAGAACCAGAACAATAATTAATCCGATAAAAATGCGCGTTTTCATTGTTTCAAATAGGAATTCCGCAAATAAATATCTTTCGTTTGAAAGCAGAAAAGTATTTATTTCAGGACTTCTTTATTCCAATCAATGAAAGCAAAAATTTTGCCCTGCATTTTGATTGTAATTTTGATTGTGCTTGGCGGGTGCACTGCCCCTGCCGGCAATAATCAGGAAAACAACAGCACCCAGCCTCAGGCAAATGACACCAAGCCTGCAGCAAATAATGCGGATAATTCTGGCCTTGGGGAAAAAACAGATTCGGGCCTGGAAAGCGGCATTGAATTAAAGGAATGGGCAGCACAGGACAATTCCATTACTCTTCAAATTCCGGCGGGATGGAATGCGAGTGAAAAACAGGCTGACAAATGCACAGTGAATTGGAGCGCGGAAAATCCCGAAGCAACAAAATCAGTTTATATGAACAACCAGGTGCTGGTTTTCAAATCGGAAGATGCAAAAGAAATCTACAAGGCATATGGCCTGGCTGGAGCCGACTCTGTTCCTGTTGCAGCATATATGATTCCTGAAGAAGCAGTTTCAAAAATTATTGCGCCTCTTGGAGGCTCGAGCAATGTTGCAATTGCTGAAACAGATTATGAAATGTCATCGTATTTTTCACAGGCAGTCTGCATTCAAGGACTGGCTGCATGCAATGCCCTTGTGTTTGACGCAACATACATAAACAGGGGAATCGCAATGAAGGGAAAATATTTTGTGCAGACACTCGACCTTGGCGACGGGTCAACCTGGTGGATAAACATCTGGGGCTATACTTCACCTGCTGCTGAATGGGAAAAATCAAAAGCCCTGCTTGAACAGATATTCACTTCAGTAAAATACACTGACAGCTGGAAAGCAAAATGCGAACAAAATTCCGAATCAGCTGCAAGTGTCATAAATGAAGTCATAAAAAAGCGCCTGGAATCCTCTGAAAATAACGCAGAACAATGGGACGCGCAGATAAGGAATTGAAATTATTCTTCAATCACGAATTTTCTGATGTAATTGTCACCGTAGGCTGCGATTATTTCTTTTTTGTCTTTTGAAATCTGAAGGTTTGTCACTCCAAGCAGGAGGTCTTTGTTGCTTGCATCGGGTTCAAAGCATTTTTCCCAGAGAACAGTGCCGTTCTCATTGAAAACAATTACGCAGTTTGCAGGCGCTGTTCCCACAGCAACTAATTTTCCATCTTCGGAAATTGCAACGGCATTATGCCCTACGGCGCTCACATTTGGGAATTTCCCTGAATCCCTTTTCCATAAAAGATTTCCGGAACCGTCAAACAAATAAACCATTCCGCCCACTGTGCCAAGGGCAATCCTGCTTCCGTCAGGAGTTGCGGCTCCTGCTCCTGCAGTATGGTCCGGAATCCTGTGCTTCCATCTTAAATTTCCCTGCGCATCAAATGAAAAGAAAGTTCTGCTTTTTCCGCTTGCAAAAACATTTTTTGCCGAATCAACAGCGAGGAACATTGGAAACTCGCCTATTATCTGGCGCCATTTCTGGTTTCCTGAAAAATCATATCCAGTGAGTTCCCTTGCGCCTGCAATAAAGCCGGAATCATCCTGGTAAAAGGCGCAGTTTCTTAACCAGTCCCCTTTCCACACCAGGTCCTGTTTTGCGCCTGTTTTTGCATCAAGCAGTGTGGGCATTGCGCCTGAAAGAACCTTGCTTTTGTCGTTTGAAATGCAGGCGCTTCTCACCATTAAAGGGAAATCCGTTGTCCAGAGGAGTTTTCCGCTTTTGTCAACTGCATAGACTTTTTTGTCATGGCAGCCGGCAACAATCTCGCTTCCGTCTTTTGAAATCGCAATTCCCCAGCATTCATTTCCAGTCGGCTGTTTCCATAGGATTTTCCCTTCAGAATCAAACAAATAAAAATTCGTTGGCTTGTTCAGTTCGGGAGGGTGCTTTGATTGTGCTGCTGCAAAAACACTCCAGTCTGATGAGGGGCGAACCCAGAAAAACCCGAAATTATCAGCAACCTGTTTTTCCCATTCAAGGGAATAATTTGCGCCTGTTGTTTTCTTTTTCAGGGCAATGTCGAGTGTTTTTGGCTCTTTTCTCGTGGGGGCAATGTTTCCCTTGAAATAATACTCGTAGCCTGTTTGCTCAACGGAAATATAATAATCCGTTGAATCGCAGGCAAGTTCTTTTCCGAGATAAATCGCGTTAATGTCTTCCATTCCGAGAAGCGGGACTGAATAGTCTCCTGACCGGCCGCTTATGCCTGAAAAGTTCACTCTGCCGCAGTTCATTACTGCATTGACCTGGACATTTGGAACAGGCAGGCCCTGTTCGTCTTTCACTGTTCCGGAAATCCGGCTTGTTTCTTTTCCCCAGAATTTTTCACCATTGCTTCCGAAAGTAACGGGAAATTCTATTGATTCCGCATCAGGCCCGCAGTTTCCGACTTTGAAATTCACAACAAATGTCCCTTCCGCATCAACAGAGGCAAAATACCAGAGTTTCTTTTCTTCTCCGGGAAAAATTTCAACAGGGTCGTCCTGCATTGCAAAAAAATGAAGGTTCCATGCGGGAATTGTTTCCCTTAATTCAGAAGTCATTCCTGTAGCGCAAAGGGTTTCTTTTGAAGAGCCCGTGTTTTTCAAGGAAATGAAAAAGTCTGTTCCGCTTTCAGTCAGGCCGCGCGCAATCGCGCTTGAAAAATATGTCACTTCAATGCCCTTGAATTTTTTTGAAACCAATTTGCTTTCGGGAAAATTTTCAGGCAGCCCAGGAAGGGGGGAATTCGCATTGATCTGGGGCTGGCCGGGACCGTTATCTTGAGGCCTGCCCTGGTTTCCCTCGGGGCCGCGATTCTGGTCTTTGGGAGGTTCCGGCCTGCAATAACCCTGCAGGCATTTGCAGTCGGGAGGAATCATTGGGGCGCACTGGCCTGTTAATTGTTCTCCTTTTGCAATGCAGCCGTAGCAATTGTCAATAACGCATTGGGAATCATCGGAGCAGGCTGCCCTGGGCTGCCCGCCTTGCGGGCCGTACTGCCCCAGCCCCTGCGGATTTCCTCCGAAAGGATTGCCTGAAGGCTGCTGTGTACAGCCGCTGAAAAGAACCAGAACCGCAATGAACAAAACAAAAAAAACTGTTGTTTTCATTGCCTGAAATAGGGAGTTTTTGAATAAAAAACTTTGTTTTTTAAAAAAAAATTATTTTGCCTGTTTTTTCAGGGCCTGGCCAATGAGGATTGATGCAAAGCCTATGCTTAGAAGGCTTATTCCCAGCAGGAGCCCTATTGCCCAGCCGGAATCCGACGGCCAGCCTGCAACAACAAGCACGCCCAAGAAAAAGCAGAAAATTCCGTCAAAAAAAATCAGGCTCCAGAATTTCCACGGCCTTAACTGGAGGGCTTTTGCCATTTCAAAAATTCCCTGGAAAAACATCAGCCAGCCGATAAGAAGGGTCAATGCAACCACTCCCGCAATCGGATATGCGAGAAGCAGGGCGCCAACAGCAGTGCAGAGCAGCCCGTTCAACAGGAAAATTGCAAAACCTTTCCACTGTCTTGAAATAAAAGAGAACAATATCTGCACAAGCCCCATTATTAAAAGGACTGCCCCCAATAAAATTTCAATTGCAAAAGTCCCGAAAACAGGGAAGAGAATCAGCAATAAGCCGAGGACAATGAACAGGAGCCCAATTCCGGAAAAAAATCCACGGAGTTTCTGCAAAGCAGAATTTTCAATCAATTCCAAAAAAACACCAGAACAATATTGCAATATTCGGGTACTTAAATGTTTCTTTTGGAACCGGGCTGATTCAATTCCGCAAGGCTTTTGCCCTTGCTGCAGAACTGACTGTTATTTGCGCTGAATCGCCTTTCAGGCTTTTCCAATACTGAAGGTTTTTCAGGCAGCCCGGGTCAGGC
>JAQTPU010000046.1 GCA_028712575.1 Candidatus Iainarchaeum sp. | reverse complement strand
GGTCGTCCCCAATCGGGCCCAAGAAGCCTTTTTTTGATTTCAATGCTTTTGGTTCCATCATAATCTCACTTCAGCAGCAGCCTGTTGCGCCGTTCACGCACTGCACAGGCGGGGGGCAGCCGGAGGTTGTCCCTATCGGTTTTGACGTCAGCCTGTCGAAAATGTTTGCGGGAATGCAGAGGCAGCTTGATTCATGGGCCTCAACTTCGGGAACACAGCCGTTCTTGATTTTTACGCGCACATCCTGCATGTGCGCATAACAAATGTCGCTTGTAAAGGAGCAGGCGATTATATACAGATAGCTTTTTCCCCTGAAAACCTCTTTTATGACCATAAATGAATTGACCGGAATTTCCGCATGCGGTTCTATTACAATCGTGTCTTTTTTCTGGGACAGGATGCCTGTTTTGCTGTCCCAGCCGAAAAGGATTATTTCCGCGTCAGTGTCAAGGCTTTTTGCGGCAACAATCGTGTCCTGGGAGCGCCTGTTTACAATTGAAAAAATAAGCGTGTTGTTTTTTCCCGGAATTGTGGCCTGCGGCTCGCGCGAAATTTTCAATGCATAATAAAAGTCCCTTGAATCCCCGAAATATTTTATGGAGGACGGGATGTTTACGGGGCTGGAAAAGCACAGTTTGTCGGAATTCACTATTCCAAGCGCCTGCTCCGCCTTTGCATTGACAATCTGCGTTGCGGCGGTTGCAATGAAAAAATCTGTAAGGCCGAACATGAAATATGCGACAATTGCAAACAGCGCTGTTACGAGAATCAGGAGATTCATTTTGCTAAGGGTAAATGCCAGCAACCAATCACCCGCACGAGCCCGAACCTGATTTGCAGTAAATGCAGACAGTGGGGAAGCTTGCGCTTGTTTCCCTGTTCTGCAGGTAATAGGTTCCCCTTGGAATGCTGTCCCTGATGTCTATTTTCACTTTTTTTTCTGCTGCGCCCAAATCCGGGCATTCCGGCTGGCTGTAAACAGACAGGGGATTGATGTTAAGGCATTTTTTGAAATACACCCCTTTCGCCTGGTTCGAGTATTCCAGCAGCTGGCAGATGCTCCTGCTTGAAGTGCAGTACTCCGCGCAGACGCTTGCCCTTTCGCTGTAAGTCACTTTTATTATTTCATCCTTCGGATTGTAGCAGTCTGACCTGAAATCAATTGTCTGCGGGCTTTTCTGGTTGATTACAATTTCTATTTTTGTTTTCAATTCCTCGAGCTTTGATTCCGCCTGCTGTGCGCACCTCTGGTCCTGGAGTTCTGTCATTGCCCTGAGGCCAATAAAAAGCACGAAGCCCATTACAATTACGGCAATGAGAAGTTCAAAAGGCGCCTCTTCCTGTCCCTTTTGGTTCATTTTTTGAAACATTCTTTCCCGCCAAAAACTGCGTGATTTTCAACAGCTTCAGCCTGAAGCTGCCGGAGTTGTTTTCTTTACAATGCGCTGGCTCTGCTGGAACATCGGCTTTATCACGGCTATCAATGCAATCGCAGCAATTACCAGGATAAGGAGCATATACACGGAACTCCATTCGCTTTGAGCCTTTTCTTCCTCAAAAAAGCTTTTCATGCAAAAAACCCATTAAGAAAAAGGCAAAAGCAATATATAAAGAATTAGGTTTGAAAAAAAAAGAAAAAAAAGAAAAAGAAATTAAAAAAAGAATCTTTTGCACTGGCAAAGCTTCGGACACTGCAATGTCAGACTTTCTTTACAGCGAGCACGCAGCAGGTTTCGCTGCCGCCTGCGGCAATGCAGGGGCATTCCGAAGCCCAGTCGACCCCGTCTATCCTCAACTTGTCGTCGTATTTTTCAAAGTAGGAGTCCCCTTCCTGCATGTCCTGCGCCCTGTCGCAGATAACCTGCAAAGTCACTGTTTTTGCAGAAGAGGCTTTGTATTTTACAACAGCCATTTCAGAGCTTGTTTCCCAGTTTGCGGTGTCATCAACATAATCCCCCTGTGAAACGCAGACCTGTTCCGCAGAAACAAGGCCGTTGCTTCCTTCTGCAATGCTCTTGCTGTTGATTGAGGTTTCAGTGCTTGGCCCGAAAACAACTTTTTTTGTGGTATAGGAGGTTGTCGGCTTGTTTGCAATTGATTTCAAGGCAGTCTGGGCCTCTTCGGATGGCTTGCTTCCAAAGCCCCCGCCGATTCCTGTCAGGATTGGCATTAACAATGCGAGGATTGCTATTGCAATAATCGCGGCAATCAGCAATTTGAATACGTCAAATGCCTGCCCTTTTTTGTTGAAAAACATTTTTTATCACTCTCAAAAATTTTGGAAATTAATTAAATCCAGTAATTAGTATAATTAATTGATTTCTTATATTTAAACATTTTCATGGGGCTGCTGCGGGATTTTTGAGGGCTTTTCCAAAGGAAACAAGGCAATAGGGATCGCAGTCTGGGTTTGAAGCCGGCTTTTTGAAGCACTGGAAATAGACAGTGGTGAGAATGCCCTGTTTTATTTCAATAATGCTGTCATTCCTGAGCTCAAAGGCGCCAATGTTTGAAACCAATAATTCAAGGCAGTCCCATTTCACGCCCGATTGTTCTGCAAAATTCCCCCTGCTGAAAATATCGCCTTTCCTCAAAGTAAGGTCTTTTCTGACAACAACCTCGCCGTTGGGTGTCTGGACCGCATTGTAGAGGCCGTCCGCAAGGAGCTTTTTGCTGACATCGACTTTCCAGCTTTCAAGATACTGGATAATTGAAATTATTATTACAAGGATTGCGAGGCCTATTATCGCCCCGATCAGGAGCCTGAAAACATCGAATGCCTGGCCGCTTTCATTTTTTGGAATCATGAAGCTCCGCCGAAAAAACTCCCCACGATTATGTTTGCAGCGAGCACTGCAACAAGGAAAACACCGACTGCAATCGGCAGTGCGGTCGCAATGTTTATCCTCACAAGAAGGTCATTGTCCTCTTCTATTTTTGTAGTGAAATAACCCATTATTATTACAAGCTCAACCACGTAAATCGTCACGATTACCAGGAACTGCACGGGGGAAACCATTGTCTTGAATGCCTCGACTGAAATTCCTTTCAGCGGGACTGTAAAGCCGGAACTTCCCGCGCCTCCGCTTCCAAGGCTCTGGACTGTTTCGCTCGAGGCTATGCCCGCAAGAGTCACCATCACTATTTTCTGCAGTGCGGTTGTAACACCCAGGACAATGGGCGCAATAAAGACAACCATTGTCTGCATCATTGAAGTCACATCGGAAATAAGCGTGGAAAGCATCTTGTTCACTTTTTCCGCATTCCTCAACTGGAGGGAAAGCGAAATCAGGGTCCTTGCCGCAACATTGACTCCAAGCCCTACTGAATCAACAAGGATTTTCATTGAACTCTGGATAATGTTGGAAGGCATGTTTTTCAGGGAACCGTAATTCCTGTCAAAGACAGCCTGTTCAAGCGGCATTCCAAGCAGTTCTATATTGTCGACTGTTTTTGCAAAAACCCTCTGTGAAATCAAAAGGTTGGGAAGGAAGTTCCTTGTGTGCTTAAGCGCCTCCTCCACTGGCTTGTTTTCCCCGAGGCGGGAAGCAAGGATATAAAGGGAGTCCTTGAATTCGGATTCCATCTGCATTATTTCAAGCTGTTTTTTGCGCTTGTAAATGCTGGAGTAATAAACAAAAATAAAAATTGCGATTGCAATTGAAATAATTATGCCGAAAACAAGGATGTAGGGCGTGGGGTCGTTTTTAGGCTCCATGAAAAATTTCTGCTCTTCCATTGCAAGAAGGTCTTTTGCGGCCGAATCGCTTTTGCCCTCGCTTCTTAATTCACGGTATCTCTTGCCTTCAGGAGTGAAATATTTTGCATCGCCCTTTTCCTTTATGATTATTTCGGTTGCATTCGGGTCGGGCTGGATAATCTGCCCGGATTCTTCGGAAACAAACCCTTTGGGAGGAAGGCCGTACTGGGAAACTGCAACCGAAAGCAGTATCCCGGCAACAAGAACAATTGCCGCAAGCATTGCAACATTAATCCCTGTTTTGCCGAGAATCATGCTGCCTTTTTTCGGCAGGCCCGGAAACCCGTCGGGAATTTTCGGGGGAACATAAGTCGGGGGCCTTTTTTTGATTACCTGCATTGCAAAAATGAGCGTTATTGCAGGAATCCCTATGTTATAAATTGCGACAAGGACAAGGGGCATTGCCATCGGCGTTCCCGAAAAAGCGCTTCCGACAGGCAGGATAATAATCAAAATCAGGGGCAATAAAACCCCGACATAAAACAGGACAGTTGAGGGCTGGGAAAGGTTTCTCGCATACTGCTCCATTTTGTTCTTAATGGACTCAAGCACTGTTTCCATTGTCTTGTCAAGAAGCTGGTATCTCTTTGCTTCAGTATTTTCAAGGACGCTTGCGCGCACCATCATCAGCGCATGCTTGAACTCATCGCTGAATTTTCCCCACCTGTATGCAAGGTCGTCAAGCGCCTCCGACAGCGAGTGAAACAGGCCTATCTGGGTTTCCCACAGGATTCTCCTGAAATCCTCAGCTATTTTTCCCCTGCCGTGCTGCGCTGAAAATTCAACCGCCTTTTCAAGGTTGGGCACAAGCTTCATTGACATTATCATGTAACCCACAATTTCAGGCACATAGCCGAGGGCCTTTGTTTTTTCGGAATCAGCGGCATTGAGCGGATAGCGCTGGACATACATTGAAAGGAAAATGGCAAGCGCAATAAAGGGGGCAAAAACATAAATGTAAACAAGAAGGTCAAGCTGGACAAATGCCATCAAAATATTGAAAAGCGGGGAAAAAATTATTGCAATTCCTGAAACAATTCCCACGGCGACTGCAAGAACCATTACAAGCTTTGTTGCAGCCGAAAGCTCCTCCGCGCTTAAATCCCAGTGCAGGAAATCCACGGCTTCCCTGTAGGCAGGAATAAAGGCCGCGCCTTTCCCAAGGGAAGGGAACCTCCTGTAAACCGCCTTGCAGAATTTTACATAAGCGGGGTCTTTCCTTTTCACAAGGCCTTTTTCGCCTTTCTCAAACTCGTCCCTGCTTACAATAATTTTTTTGTACAATTCACCCGGGGAAATATCCGGCTCAAAAAATTCTCCCCCGCTTTTTTTCGCGTCTTTAGGCATAAGCACCAAAATTTTTATTTTTTATTTTCCTGGGCAGGCTTCTGCGGAACAGGCTGGTTTCCCTGTTCAGGCTTTTTCTTTGTAAGCCGAGGCAGATAGGTGTTCTGCACCCAGTATTTCCATTTCCCGAGAACCTGGCTGTAATCTATTTTGCCGTTTTCCTCGATTTCTTCCTGCTTGAAAAGCATCAGCTTGTTGTTGCAGGCCACGGTATTTTCCGCCTCGAGCAGCCTGGGCACATTGAATTTTCTTTTCATTTCAACAAGGAAGGACTTTGAATAACCGCGCATTTTTATGTCCTCCCACATTTCCTTCATTGTAAGCCCGCTTGTCTTTGAAATTTTTGAAAACAATTCCGACTCTTTCAAATTGTCCTCAAGCAGTTCAAGATTGTCCTTTTTCGCATCGAACAGCATCAAATCCAGCAGGCCGCCTTCCCTTTCAGGGTCGTCAACCCAGTGTTTCTTGACCTCTGTAATCTGAACAATCCTCTTCTCCCTTTTCAAGGAGCCTGCAAACCTTATGGGGCGGGCAACGACAACAATGTCAGTCGCCTTGAAGCTTGTCGTGGGAACCCCGAGGTCGTTAACAACCCTGTCCCATACGCTGTATGCTGAATCCCCGTGAATAGTCCCAATCACAATGTTTCCCGCAGCGCCGACACGCATTGCCTCGTACAAAACCTTTGCTTCCCTGCTTCTCACTTCCCCGATTACAAGGGCGGAATCGCCAAGGCGCAGGGCAGTCCTCAAGGCCTCTTCGGGCGCGACTTCGCTTTCAGTCTTGCTGACAGAAATCGGGCTTCTTGTTTTTAAGCGCTGGGCATTAAAGCCAATATTTTTCATGTAAGGCACGGGAATTTCCAAGGTGTCTTCCTGCACAATTATCCTCGCATTCTGCATTATTTCGAGAATGCATGCAGTGAGCAGGGAGGTCTTTCCCGAACCCCTGCTGCCTGTAACAAGAGTGGTTGCCTGGCTGTCAATGAAAAAAGAAAGAAGGCCGGCCGCAAGGGGAGTCAGGGAGCCCTTGTCGAGAAGCTGGGGCAGGGTCCATGGCGTTGTCTTATGAAGCCTGAATGCAAAAGCAACTCCATCCGGGGAAAGCGGCGGGCCGATAATCGCTGTTCTCG
>JAQTPU010000045.1 GCA_028712575.1 Candidatus Iainarchaeum sp. | reverse complement strand
AAAGCAGAATCCCGAACAGCCAAAGGAAACCTGGAACAAGCTTTTTGAAGCCGCGCTCTTTATGAGCCCGAATGCCCTTGCAATCCAGGATTTAATGGCAATTGTTGGCAGTGAAAATTACACTGAAGTGAAAAAAGCCGCGCTTGATTTTTTAATTGAATTTAATGAAAGGGAAACAGCGCTTGAAATCCTGCAGATTGAAGATGCTTTCAAAATGCAGGTAAAAGCAGAGCTCGAACCCCTTGTTTCGGGTTTTGCAGCAAAGGCATTGTTCCACCAGGGAATAATGAAAACACTTGCCTTGATTGCTTTCAAGCAGCCCATAATGCAGAACGCAGTAATCAAATACAGGAACAACAAGGCATACGACCATATTTCAAGGCTTGTTGAAGAAGGCTTTGTCGTGAGAGAGCAGAAAGGCAGAAGTTATGTGCTAAGGACAACAAAAAAATTCCTGGAACACTTCGGAAAAGACCAGATAAAACAGGAAAAATTATGATTTTTGAAACGGATTTTTTTCCTTTTCAATTTTCAATTCAAGTATGCCGTTTTTGAATTTTTTGTTGGAAAGCCCTTTTATCGGCAGGGAAAAATTAACAAGCTTGTAAAACTTTTTTTCCCCTGAAGCGATTATTTCAATTGCCTTGTTTTCAAGGGGCATTATCTGCAGGTCTTTTTCCTCTACTCCGGGCATTTCAGCCGTAACCAGAAAGGTTTCCTGCTGGTCAAAAACTTCAACAAGAGGCTCCCTGAACTGGGGCGGAATGGCTTTTTTCCTGTTATTGCCCTCCACAACAACCTCGCCGTTGGGAGCAATTGTCATTGAAAAATCAAGCTTGTAATTGCCGTCCTGCTTCTCTGCACTTGGCTCTAGGTTTGACATTATCTCATCAAGGACCTTTTCCATTTTTTCAAGGTCAGAAAACAGGCCTGCCATGCGCTTCTCGTTCCTGTTCAGGGGGTTTTTGTCCAAAGCGCCCCTGTTTTCCTCGTTGGACGGCTTTTTTTCACTCATCAAGGCACACCGTTTCTGAAGAAGGCTTTTTCCTTGCTTTTTTTCCGGGAATATTTTCACCCAACCAGTTTTTTTTGGAACTTTTTGTCCAGAATATTCCGGGTTGTCTGCCAGCTTTTTCTCGCAAAGCCCGGCAACTGGTTATTTTTTTTGATGCAATCATTCAAAAAGCTTATTGTGTCGGGATCGTGCGGATAACCGCTGCCTATTCTGCAACCGGCTTTTTTTGCAAGCTCTTCAATTGCCGCATCGCGCTCTATTTTTGCAATAATGCTTGCAGCTGAAACAATGGGATAATTCAAATCCGCCTTGTGCTCTGTGCGGAGAATTGTCTGGAAATTAATATACTTCCTGATGCGCTTGCCGAAGTTTTCCTGCTTGATGTCAGGAGCGTCAATAAAAACAATTTCCGGCTTTTCCTTCAAGTTGTTCAGAAGCGCGCCTATGCGCATTGCCTCTATTTCATTAAGGCTTTTCCAGGTGCGCAGAGAATCGATTTCTTCAGGCTGGATATGCACAGTGGCGAATTCCTTCAGGGCACTTTTTATGGGATTAAACTGCTCCTCCCGCTGGGCTTTCGAAAGCAGTTTTGAATCCCTTACCCCAATTTCCAAAAGCCTTTCTTCGAGGTTTTTTTCAATGCTTGCAACAGCCAGAACCATTGGCCCAAGAACAGGGCCCCTGCCCGCCTCGTCAATTCCCGCAATCAGCATCAGAACCAGATAATTAAAGTGCTTAATAAGTTTAAAAAAGCAATTGAAAGGGCCTGCATTTGTTTTTAAAGCTTCCGAAATAAGAATAATTTATCATTCAATTATAATTCTATTTAACTGGTTTTGTGGTGTTATGGAAGGAATTTTGAAAAATTACAGGCGCGGCGTCAATACTGCCCATCCAAAGCAGTTCATTATTGCCGTAGAGGGAGTAACTACAAGGGCAAAAGCATCCGCTCTTGCGGGAAAAAAAGCAGTCTGGAAAAGCAAATCCTTCGAATCAATAGGAAAGGTCCTTTCAGCACACGGAAATAAGGGCGCTGTAAGGGCAAAATTTGACAATGGCCTTCCTGGACAGGCAATAGGCACTAAAGTAGAAATAAAATAGAAACTGGTTTTTAAATAAAAAGAAGCCTGCAAAAAATTATTTCCTTATTTTATTTTTGTAAGGAACCTGTTTATGCTGTCAACGTCTTTTTCGCATGACTTGCAGGCGTCTGCAGCGTCAAGGCAGACTCTTTTGTATTCCTGCGAGGTGCGGATTGCCTCTACTGAAGCATCCTGCCTTCTTAACTGGTTGAAATGCTCCCCGAACAGGGAATACATTGCCAGGGCATTCCTTAAGGCAATATCCCTCTCTTTTTCAGTGGGCCTTAATCTTGCCCTTCCATAGCACAACAAACAGTTTCTCTTGGCTTCCTTCAAAAGCTTTTCAATCTGCAGCCTGAATTCAACATCGCTCATAAAAAACCGCCTATGCAAAAGGCATAAATACCTTGCGTTCACTTTATAGGATTAAAAAGGGCATTTAAATATTCCAAAGACAGTATTAGGTTGAAAGACTATGCCAAAACTCCAGCCAAAATACGCAAACAGAAGAAGATACCATACAGAAGCAGAAGCAATTCGCGCAGCAGACAGGCTTGGAAAGCATGTTTTAGGCAGGGACGTTTCCCGCAGCAGTTATCTTGATTACTTGTCGCATTTAAGGGACAGGGCAAACGCACCTGAAGCAAAAGAAGAATTTGGGAGAAGAATGCAGGAAGTTGTTTTAACAAGGAACATGCCTTCTGCACTGATTAAGGCAAAGGCAAAAAGGGTTTACAAGTCAAGGGCCTACAAGTATCTTGCCGAAGGCCTGGGCCTCATTGATTACAATCTGGGCATCGGGGATTACAGGGCTGCGAGGCGCATTATTGGCAGGGCAATCGGGCTGGGTGGAGCAAAACCAAGGGATTACTGGTTACTGGCAGAAGAAACATCCAATATAGCAAAGCAGGTTGAAAAAATATGCAAGGACAAGGAAGAAGTTGAGAATTTCTGGGCTCTTGCATTGTTTGCTGCAAAAAAATCCGGAAACAGAAAACTAGTAAGAGAAATAAGGGCAACTTCGGAACAAAAAGGCTATGTAATAGAAGAAAGAAAAAAAGAATAGCGGTTTTTTTATGCGTCACACCGTAAAAGAAAGGCCTGGTTTGCAAGTCCGGCTTTCGGCAAAAGGGCATTTTAAATATTACAAGCAGCATATTAAATCGGGAAGAATATGCCAAACAAGCCTAAAGTCGAAATATGCAAAAAGAAGAACATACAACAGGAAAGCGGAAGCCGCAAGGGCAGCGGAAAGGCTTGGCAGGCTTGCAGTCACCCGCGGAATGCCGCGCAGCAAGCACATTGACTATTTACTGCACTTGAGGCAAAGGGCAACTGGAAGGGGAGCAAAAAAAGAATTTGCAAGAAGGCTGCGGGCAATTGCTTCAACAAGAAACCTGCCTGCAAGCGAAATCACGGCAAAGTCGGAAAAAGCATTGGAAGAAAGAAAAGCAAAAAATATTGTAAGGCAGGACGCAACAGATCTTGAGTTCAAAGCAAGGGACTATCTTTTGGATAAAATTGATGACATAAGACACATGCTTGAAATAAAAAATTTTGCCGGCATTAGTTTTGTCATAAACACTGCCAATTTAATGGCAGGTTCGCCAGATGATTATCGCGCAGTTGCATCTGTTGCCAAGGAAATTGCAGAAACTGCGGGAAACCTTGGAATTGACAGGAACCAAAAGAACAAATTTTGGAAGCTTGCAATCAAGGCCGCACTAAAAGCAAAAAATAAAGCTTTAGTTGCAGCAACCATAGAAACTGCAAAAAAACACGGTTATGGACAAAAATGAAAAATTAGGCTGGACACCAATTCAGGCTTTTCTTAAAGAAGAAAAAACTGCCAATTACAGTTTTGCCTTTGGCGCCCTTAAGCCGCTACGTCAATATCCAGTCTTTTCTTCAATTCCCTGTACCTGTTCCTGATTGTAACTTCAGTGACACCCGCAACATTTGCAACTTCTTTCTGTGTCCTGCGTTCCCCTTTCAGGAGGCCTGCAATGTAAACAGCGGCAGCTGCAACTCCAGTAGGGCCTCTTCCAGAAATAAGGCCCTTTGCAATTGCGCTTTCAAGGATTTTCCTGCCTTCTTCCTGGACTTCCCCGCTCAAATTGAGCTCCGAAGCAAACCTCGGAATATAGTGGATAGGGTTTGTCAATGGCACGTCAAGCTTCAATTCCCTTACAAGGAACCTATAAGTACGGCCGATTTCCTTTTTTGTAAGCCCGCTTGCCTCTGCCATTTCATTAAGGGTTCTTGGAACATGATAAGTCCTGCAGACAGTGTACAAAACAGCAGCCACAACTGCTTCAATCAGCCTTCCCCTAATCAGGCCTTTTTTCACTGTTTTCCTGTAAAGCAAAGCAGCGGCTTCAATCAGGGATTCCGGAATGTTCAAGTAAGAAGCAACCCTTCTCAATTCAGTCAAAGCAATTGAAAGGTTTCTCTGCATGCTTGAGCTTATGCTCGCCCTTTTATGCCATTTAATCAAACGGTACATCTGCGCACGGCTCTTGCTTGAAAGCTTATTTCCTCTCAAATCAGTTCCGCGCCTGTCAATCATTGTAACAAGCCCTTTATTGAGCTTGACATATTTCATTGGAGAGCCTGTTCTTGCCCTTTTTTCAAACTGGTCAGAATCAAAGCTTCTCCATTCTTTTCCCTGGTCAATCATGTCATCAGAAAGAACCAAACCGCAGTCCTGGCAGACAACTTCGCCTTTTTCAGGGTCTGTCCTAATCCTTTTGCTTCCACATTCAGGGCACTTTTCAACCATTCAACCACCTACTCCGAAAAACCAATCATGAAAAAAAACCATAAAAATCGTGTTTTTAGCTCGCAAAACACTCCAAATCAACAAGGCTTTGTATATGCCTTGTTGAAGCCAAAGAATTCGAGTGTATATATAAATATTGCCGTTGATGAAGTATTTAAACCTGTGCTTTACCCGGAGTTATTTAAAAAGCCCAAAAAACCGCGATTTTCAGGTTTTATGGCATTAAAACTGCCTGCACAGTTCCAGCCTGGCCCGGCCTTGAAGTAACCTTTGCCCTGGCTTCTTTTCCTTCAAACCTGACCTTTATGATTGCGCCTTTTGTCATTGTATTCTGCCTTGCATACTGCCTGTTTGCATTGTTCTCCGCAACAGACAGGACTTCTGCTTTTGCAGTTTTTTTTGTGGCAGGGTTTGTAAGCGCAATAAACTTCACTCTCTGGGCCTTTACTTTGGTGTTTCCGCCCAGTGTTTTGACTGTCTTGCGCTTTTCCTTTTTCTCGTCTTCAGCAATGCCGGTCGCGGAAAATTCCCCGCCCTTCCAGGCAAGCCTTTTATCAATTCTCCTGACAGCAGCATTCTTGCCGCCAGTGCTTTTCTTCTTTGAATCCATGTGCCATTGAGTCATAACAAAACCAATAAAAAAAAATCGAATTACTAATAAATTACTCCACAGGAAGCATTAAAAAGGTTATTTCATGCGATTTTCCCAAGGCTTTTGAAAGCGAGGTAAAAGCCGAGCGCTTCAAAAGGCTTTTTATGTGCCTTCTTCCCAGCTTGCAAGGTATTTCTTCTGTGCCTCTGTGAGATAATCGATTCTTGCTCCGATTGCCTTGATTTTCAGCTCTGCAATCTGCTGGTCAACTTCCTCTGGCAGGATATGGACTGCGGGCTTTAGTTTTCCCTTGTTTTTAATGCCGTATTCCAGGGCAAGTGCCTGGCCGCAGAAGCTTAAATCCATTACTTCTGATGGATGGCCTTCTGCGGAAGCAAGGTTCACCAGCCTGCCTTCTCCGCATAAGAAAATTTTTCTTCCGTTTTTCAAAGTGTATTCGTCCAATTGCCATCTGATTCTGCGTTTGGATTTGGCTTTTTTGTTCAAATCTGCAACTGCAATTTCAATGTCAAAATGCCCGGAATTTGCAAGAATGGCCCCGTTCTTCATTTTTTCCATATGCTCGACTGTTATTACATCCCTGTCTCCAGTGACAGTGACAAAAATATCGCCCAAAGAAGCGGCTTCAATCATTGGCATTACTTTGAAACCGTCTGCATGGGCCTGAAGCGCTTTTACAAAATCAACTTCTGTTACAATTACATTCGCACCCATTCCCCTTGCGCGCATTGAAACTCCTTTTCCGCAGCTTCCATAGCCAGCAACAACAAAAATTTTTCCCGCAAGGAGGACATTTGTGGCCCTTAAAATCCCGTCTAAAGTGCTTTGCCCTGTCCCGTAATAATTGTCAAACAAGTGCTTTGTTTTATTGTCATTAACAGCAATTACAGGAGATCGGAAGAGCGG
>JAQTPU010000044.1 GCA_028712575.1 Candidatus Iainarchaeum sp. | reverse complement strand
TTTACTGGAAAAAAGGAATTGAAAGCCAGGACATTTTCCAGAGTTTTTTACAGGAAGAAATGAAAAAAATTGATTATAAGATTCTTGCAAGCGCAATTGCGGCGTATAGAAGGGCAAAATCGGGAAATTTAATGCCTTATCCGAATGTAAGGCATGTTCTTGTAAAACTTAAGGAAAAAGGATTGAAAACAGCCATTGTAAGCGATGCACCGAGAATGCAGGCCTGGCTTAGGCTTGCGGAAATGGGCTTGACTGATTTTTTTGATTTTGTTGTTGCGTTCGAGGATACTGGCGAGAAAAAGCCGTCGAAAAAGCCTTTTCTTGAAATAATAAGAAAGCTTTCATTAAAGCCTGAAGAAATCCTTTTTGTGGGGGATGATCCTGCAAAAGACATTTTCGGCGCGCAGCAGGTTGGAATGAAAACAGCCCTTGCAAAATACGGCGCTTCAAAATACACAAAGGCAAAAAAAAGCATCAAGCCGGATTTTGAAATAAATGATTTGAAACAGCTGCTGGAAAAACTTGGCTAGTATTTTTTTATTTCCAGCGCGGGATTTTTTGCCTTCAAAAAATCGGTTGTTAGGTCAATGCATTTCTGCAAAGGGGCTTCAATCGAATCCGCTTTCCCGTTGAAGCCAGCTGCAGAGGCATGCCCGCCCCCTGTCCCTTCAAAAAAATCCGGGAGTTTCTGCATCACGTTTTTTGCAAGGTCAATCCCTGTTTTTTCCGCTGCATACTTGTTTGCCCTTGCCGAAATCTTTATTTCGCCTTTTTCAAGATAGCCCACAAATGCAATGTCTGCGCCTGCCCTTACCAGGGCGGTTGCAGCCTCGCCTTCAAAGGCGCCCACATGCGAGGAAACAATTACGAATTCCCCTGCTTCAAAAATCTCCGCGCGCTGTGCAGCCTTCAGCAGGGCGATTCTTCTGCTCGGAATCCTCTGCGTGTGGAAAAGAAGGAATAATTCCTGGTATGTTTTGTCTGTTTTTTCAAGGCATTCCGACATTATTGAAAAAGTCCTTGAATCTGCAACCAAAAAATGCGCTGAATCCTCGATAATGCCGGCCGCAATGCAGGAAGCTATTTGCCTTGTAACCGGGAATCTGCTTTTTTTTATCCATTCAAAAACAAGCTCTGATGTTGCAATTCGTTCCGGATCAACAAGAGAGTTTTTTTCAGGCGCAAGCCTTTGCGGATTTTTCGCGTGATGGTCAATTAGAAATTTTTTGCCCTTAAAAGAGCGGGCTTCTTTTTCCATGTTTTCAAGCATTTCCCATTCATTAAAGTCAAGGAAAAAAACAGTGTCAAACTTTTCTATTTCAGGATTCAGGGAATAGGGGAGCTTTGTGTTTTGTGCAAATGCCTTTGCATGCATTGAAATGTGGCCTGGAATTCCTATTGTCACTGAATTGTTTTTTTTCAGCGAGAAAAAAAGCCCTGCTGCCGATGCAAGCGCATCAATGTCAGCCCCCGAATGGGTAAGAAGGAGGATTTTGTTTTTTCTGAAGGAAGAAAGTTTTGGAAGCAAAAAAAATTCACTTTTTCTTGTTCGGCTTTTCGCTTTCCTGGGCTTTTTCTTCTGCAACAGGCATTCCGTTCTGTGCAGCCTCAATGTCTGATTTGAGCTTGTTGAGCCTGTTTACAAGGGAATCTTCCTGTTTCTGCAGCGTCTTGATTCTAAGCTCCACTGATTCTTTTTTTTCCTGAAGCTCTTTTTTTGTTTCGGCGGCATCTGCCTGGATAAGGATGTTTCCAACTGCCTTGAAGACTTTTTTTTCCTTGCTTTTTGCAAGCTCTTCAATTGCGTTCCCAAGCGCGCCGTTCTGCATCTGCAACTGCTGTTTCTGGGCCGAAACATTCATCAACTGGCCCCTGTTCCTTTCGAATTCCATTGCTTTTGCCTGAATTTCTTCCGCCATTATATTACCTCCAGAATTTCTTCCGCCAGAATAATTGATTTTAAGCAAGAATTCAATGATGCCCTCAAAGCTGTTTTGTCAAGGGCCTGGATATTGATTAAAACCAAAGAATTCTTAATTTTAACAATTGTTTCGGAACGCTTGTTTCTCCCTGACTCGATTTCAGGAAGGATTGAGGAACCAATTGTTTCCGCATTTCCCGAATCCCGGGCATCAAGCTTCAGGGACAATTCAAATTTTGCATCCTGCAAAAGGACTACCTTGCCTTGATTGTTTTTGCAACAGCAGGCCTTACCTTGTAAAGGACCTTGTATGCACAGGCAGGGCATCTTACCAGGCCTTCAGGAAGCTTGTTGAATGTTTCCCCGCATTTTCCGCATCTATACATTAATAACACCTTTTTTTGAAAAAAATCATTCCTTTTTCCTTTTCTTTTTCGATGTCTTTGAAACCGGCTTTATTCCTTCAGAATCCCCTTTTTCTTCGGCAGCCCCTTCCAGGGCCTTTGGCAGGCCTGTTTTTGTTTCAACAAGGCTGCGCATATTCGGCAGGAAAACCTTTTGTGAAACCATTTTTTTCACAATGCTGCCGGCCATTGTTTCAGGCACATAGGCCCCGCCTGCAAATTCATAACCGCATTTTTTGCAGTAAAAAATTCCCGGGGCTGTCCTCCTGACTTTTGGCGCGCTGCATTCGGGGCAATTGTGCGGAGCAAACTGCTCTGATTCAATTTTCAAAAGCCTTTTTCTTATTCCGACACCGTATCTTGCGCCAAGCCTTCCCATTCGCTTTACTTTTTTTGTCGACATTTCAAATCACCGGTTTACAAAAGTTTCCTTATCTCCTTTGCTTTTGCAAAAGCCAGGTCAATGCATTCGTCTATTTCCTTTGCAGTGAAGCTTCCGGAACCGCCTTTCTGATAGGCGCTCATATACCCGTCTTCCGTTGTTGCAACAGAAAATCTTGCTTCCATTGCCTTTTCCTCTGCAAAACAGGCATCATTAACCAAGTGCCCAGCTATTTTTGTTGTTGTGCAGAGCAGCGGCTTTCTCGCAAGCCCCAGTTTTTTTGCGTATTCTCCCTTTACAATTTTATAGGAGTCGCCTTCTATTTCAAGCTTGGGAATTCTCGCCTGTGTCAATGCAGCAAGCGCGGCAATCGAGCTCGCATCGAAAAGGTTCCCGTCATCGTTCATTGTGTACATGTCAATGTAAGCAACCCAGACCTTTTTTCCCTCTTCAATGCACAATTCCCCAAAATCAATGCACTTGCTTTCCCTAATCCCGCGGTCCACTACTCTTGCAAGCTCTGTTTCCTCGCTTCCAGGCGGGCCTGTTTCAAACAAAGGGCTTGCCAGCGGAAGGAATTCAATTCCAACGCTTATAGAACCTTCTTTCGGAGAGTCGGGAAAAGGATCGCCGGGAACAATTTTTACTCCCGCAATCACGTCTGTTTCCCCCAAAGTCACTCTTGCGCTTCCGTCTGCATTTTCGCTGATGTTGTGCTTAATTGTTATTTTCCTGTATTCATCGAATTTTCTTCCGTCAAGCCTTTTTCCCTGCTTGACTGATTCAACTACTTTATCCGCGCGCAAATCCAATACAATATCCGCTGCCATTTCATTCACCTTCTCCATGTGCTGCTGCTTCAGTGTTTGGTTCAGCTTCCTCTTTCTCCGCTTCCAGATATTTTTTTCTCAAAGCCTCTTTCTGCACCCCATAAACCTGCTTGCAGCCCTTTATTCCAAGCGCTATCGCTTTTTTCCATTCTTCAGGCCTTAACAGTCCGTCCATCTGCAGCAAAACAATTTCCTCTGTCCTCGGCAGAATCGCAAGCGGAATATCAACTGCATCCGGGGCATCTTCCTCATCCTTGTTCAAATCAAGGATTACTTCCCCGCCTGCTTTTCCGACTCCGACAGCCGAAACCATGTCCCTCATTGGAATGCCAGCATCTGCAAGAGCAACGCTCGCCGCAGCAAGCGCAGCCACTCTTGTGCCAGCATTGCTGTCAAGGATTTCCACAAAAACATCTATGGTCGTGTTCGGGAACCTTTCAAGGAAAATCGCTTTTTCAAGAGCTTCTCCTGAAATCTTGCTTATTTCCATTTCCCTTCTACCCGGCCTAGGGTTTTTTCTGTCAGGAACTGAAAATGTAGCCATCCTGTACTGAAAATTCACAAGCGCCTTGTAAGGGTTCTGGATGTGTTTTGGAAGGGCTTCCCTCGGCCCGTAAACAGCAGCCACTACCTTGTTCTGGCCCCACTCCAAGGCACAGCTTCCGTCTGCCCTGCTTAAAACACCCGCCTCAATTTTCAACGGCCTTAATTCTTCAAGGCCCCTTCCATCAAGTCTTTTTCCGTTTTTCACATACTCTATTGTTTCATCTTTTTTCTTGCTCAAATAAATCTCCCTCTTTTACGCCTTTGTTTTTTTCCTTCAAAAAGGCCTCTATTTTGTTCGTCAAATTGCTCAAATGCGATTCCGCCTCTATTTTTTTTATTGCCTCTGCAAGAAGCTGCGTATTCCCGCCTTTTGCCCAGATTCGCCCGTTCCTGCCCACCATTATGTTTGCGCCTGTGCCGAGCTTCAAGGCTTCCATCATTGAAGCGTTTTTTCCTATTACCCTCGGAACCTTAACAGGGCTTATGTTTATTATTTCCCCGCCGAAAAAGAACCTTACCTGGCCGAGCTCCGCCTCGTTTATTTCATTTACAGACATTATTTTTGCGGAAATAATCGAGCCCCTCTGCAGCCTGTCCCTTATGAATTCCTTGGATACAAAGGAAAAGTAAAATGAATTGATGTCAACAATGTACCCTCCGAATGTTTCCTGCACCACAACCCCGATTATGAGGTCATCCCTCTGGGGAACATATTTTCCGTGCAATGCCACTACTGACGCGTCCTGCGAGTCATTGTAAATCAGGCCCAATGAGTCAGAATATATTTTTCCGTTTTCAACAAAAACATGCGGCCCTACTTTTTTCCTTTCTTCAGAAACCAGTTCACCTGGAATCACTATTCTTTTCTTCATCTTTGATTCTCCAAAAATTTTGTTTCAACATTTCCATGGGTTAAATGGTTCAGTTCGTTTAAAAAATCCGGGCGCATTCCAGCAGGCAGCTCGACCATTGCAAGCAGGCTTCCGTCATTGCCCCATTCCTCTTTTTTCAGGTCATACCTGTGGAGCATTGCGTTTGCCTTTCCGCTGTATTCTGCGGGGACTTTTACGGCAATTTTTAATTTTTCAAAACTGATTGGAATAATTTTTTTTATCTCCTTCAGGATTTCAGTTACCTGCTCTTCGGCGGATTTGAATTCATCAACATGGATTTTCGCTTCGTTCAATGCATTCTCGATTCTCTGCGGAGGATGGGGGGAATTCGTCTGCGGGTTCATTGCATTCCTTGCAATCAACTGGATTATTTCCTTTCTTTTCTGCTCGCGCAGTTCCCTTCTCTGCTCTGTTGTCAGCTGCACTGTCCCTGATCTTATTATTTTTTCGGAAATGTCCTCGATGCGTGTAGTTCCAAATGCCTTGTTCAGGGCCTCCACGCTCTGCACAGTCCCTTTTCCGGCATCCTTGAAAACAGAGTCAATGGCAAGCATTTCATTGAAGCTCACTTTTTCCCCTTTTCTCAATTTCATTGCCAAATCCGGGTCAACCAATATTTCAAATTTTTCTCCTGAATGTTCAAGCCTTGCAATAACTGCTTCCTCAAGCTTCACCATGGACACAAGACTCCATTTGCCCGCCGTGTATATATAGGCAGGTTGTTATTTCCGATTATATTTTCCCTAAAACAGCCTTTAATTTTTGTTTCGGAAGCCTTTCAAACTGCTTCCCTTCTTCAATAATAACAAAATCCAGCCTGTTAACATCAATTTTCTGCTTGTCCGCAGCCATTCCCTTGTCCAATCCCTTCAGCATCAGTGCAATCGCATCATCCAGAACCATATTGTCCGAGTATTCCGCTTCAAAAAATTTCATGCATTCCTTTTTTCCCTTTCCGATTGCAATCGCCTTGTATTCCGCAAGCGCGCCGCTCGGCTCTGTTTCAAAAAGCCTTGCCCCTGAATCATCGACTCCGCCGACAACAAATGAAACCCCGAAAGGCCTCATTCCCGCATACTGCGTGAATAATTGTTTTACCGCAGAAATCTCTTTTGCAAGTGTTTCAACTGGAATCTTTTCATCATAATACATCTGGTTTTCCTGCGCCTGTTTCCTCGCAATCTGGACAAGCCTTCTTGCATCCCCGACAAGGCCCGACCCTATTACAGCAACATGGTCGTCAACCCGGAAAACTTTTTCAATAGAGTCAGCCATTACAAGCCTGCTGACAACCTTCTTGTCAGCGCCCAAAACAACGCCCTTGTTAAAAACAAGCCCGGCCCCCAAAGTCCCCTGTTCAACTATCTTCGAAGCATATTCAACCTGATACAGCCTTCCGTCAGGGCTGAACATAGTGGAAACGCGGTCATATGC
>JAQTPU010000043.1:3516-6432 GCA_028712575.1 Candidatus Iainarchaeum sp. | reverse complement strand
TAATGCGTTGTTGTATGCTATTTGCGAGCAGAAAATGCTTTTTCCTGTTCCGGGTGTGCCTGCAACTAATGTGACGCTTCCTTTTGGAAGGCCGCCTTCGATTAGTTCGTCAAAGCCTTTTATTCCAGTTGGAATTCGTTCAACCATGATTCAAAACCAAATATTTATTAAGTAAAACTTGTATATAAATATACTCTTTAAAAATGCAAAGATGGAAAGACAAGAATTTTGGAATTGGTTTTTTTCATGGCAAAAATTAATCTGCTGAAAGGCTTTTCAAGGAAAGACAGTTTTGAGGAAATAAAGGAATTCGCTGAAGAGGCAAGAAAACTCCGGGCAATGGTCCAAACCCAGAGAATAATTGACAAGGAATTCGACCAAAAATCCTTTGAACTGCGGAAAAAACTGTTCGACAAGCAGCTCTCGCCGCAGGACTTCTGGGAACAATTCAAGGAACTTTTGAGAAAAAGCGTCAAAAAAAACGATTCATACCTGGAAGGGATAATAAAAAAAACCGAAGAAAGAATAAGGCAAAGGCTCGGACAGGAACAAAAAGAAACTCCAAGCGGATACCCGGATTTAAGCCTGCCGGGCTGATTTGCATTCCCCCGATTTTCTGCCTTTCAACAAAGCCCGCTTGGGAAAAAGGGGTTCAGGTTCCTTTATAACCTGTTCCAACCCTAGTTATGTATCAGATTCTATTTCTCTAATCTGTTTGCGCAATTGCGTTTCATAAATAAAATTTTTGAGACTTAAAAAAACTAGTTTTCTAATTGGAGGGATAAAAATGACTTTGGATTCAGTTTGGGCAAAAGACCTTGACATTGTTTTTGTAGGAATAAACCCAAGGCACGAATCAGCCGAGCAAGGGGAACATTTCCACGAAAACAAGTCTTTTTGGTTGCAGCTGAACAAATCGGAAATAACTTCCGAAATAACAGATTCAAAAAACATGCTGAAATACAACATTGGAATTGACAACCTTATCCACAGGGCAACAAAAACCAGCGAAAAAATTTCAAACAAGGAACTCTATGACGGAAGAAAAGAGCTGGAAAAAAAAATTCTTGAACAAAAGCCGAAAACAGTCTGTTTTTTGGGAAAAAAGGCATTCAGAAAATATTTCAGGGAAAAATCAAAAACACACGGCTGGCAGAAAAACAAAATCAAGGAATCAAAAGTCTTCATAGCATACTATCCGAAAAAAAACAGGTACGACACAAAAAGGAACATTACGGAAGCGGATAAAATAAAAAAGCTCAAGGAATTAAAATCAAAATAAGCAATTCAAAAGCATTCTTTGTGCAGGGCAAAAAGCCCTGCG
Source organism: Candidatus Iainarchaeum sp. (assembly GCA_028712575.1). GTDB lineage: Archaea > Iainarchaeota > Iainarchaeia > Iainarchaeales > JAGVNX01. The sequence goes on along the minus strand of JAQTPU010000043.1, from coordinate 5,108 downwards.
CAAACAGCAAATTGCGGACAACTAGATTTTTTTCCTTATTATTCCGCCAAGCTTTTCATTTTCAAGAAACAGGCCGTCATGCCCCAAATGGGAATTGATTTTTGTGTAAGACGCCTTTTTTCCGAGCTTTTTGAATTTGTCAAACAGCCATTCCACTTCTTCGGGCGGGAAGAGAACATCAGAGCTTATTGAAACAAGGTTCACGTTTGTTTCCGCCCTTGAGAATGCATTATTAATGCTGCCGAATTCTTTTCCAATGTCAAAAGTGTCAATCGCCTTTGAAAGGTAAATATAGGAATTGGCGTCAAACCTTTTTGAAAACTTTGTTCCCTGATGGTCCAGATAGCTTTCAACCTGGTATTGCAGTTCCATTGTGCTTACAAAAGGCCGTATTCTCCGGCCTACAGCCTCCCTTCCGAATTTCATGTCAAGCAAAGCCCTGTTGAGATAGGAAATATTGCCAATCTGCCTTGCAATTGAAAGCCCTTTTGAAGGAAAACCCTTTCCATAATAATTTCCATTATTCCAGTCGGGGTCAAGCATTATTGCCTCCCTTGCAATATGGTTCAAGGCGATAAATTCAGCTGAAATCTTGTTCGAAGCCCCTATAATAAACGCATTTTCTGAAAGCCCTGGAAAAAGCGCGATTGTTTCAAGCGCAAGCAGCCCTCCCAAAGAAGAGCCAATCATTGCATGCAGTTCCCGTATTCCAAGATGCTGGACAAGCTCTGCCGCACAATTCGCCATGTCGCGGATAAAAAAAGGCGGAAAATTCATTCCATACGGCTTTCCTGTGTCAGGGCTTTTTGAAGAAGGCCCCGTGCTTCCGTAACAGCCTCCGAAATGGTCTGCGCAGATAACAAAAAACTTTTCAGTGTCAATGGGCTTTTTTCTGCCTATAATTTCCGGCCACCAGCCTGAAAAGGTTTTTCCGTCAATTGTTTCAGTTGCCGCCTGCTGTGTCGCAGTAAGAGTCGGAAAAACAAGAACCGCATTTGATTTTTCAGGGTCCAGCTCTCCAAATGTTTTGAATGCAATGTTTACAGGCCCGAACCTTTTGCCGATTGAAAGAGTGAAAGAAAGGCCTTTTGAAAAAGTAAAATCCTGTATGCCCGGCACTGCCGTGCTTGAATCAATAGTATCCCCAATGTGTTCAGAAGGCATAAACAATTATTGGCATAAAAAAGAATATTAATTGTTTTGGTGCATTCTTGGTCTGATGGACAGGTACTGGGAAATAGATTTTCTGCGCGGAACAGCAGTAATAATGATGATAATTTTCCATTTTTTCTGGGACCTTTATTTTTTCAGGCTTGCGCCGCTTGAATATTTCTCTTCAGGCTGGGGCTTTTTGCTTGCAAGAAGCATCCCGGTTATTTTTCTCCTGCTTGTGGGAATTTCGCTCACAATCAGCCATCATCGCGCAACAGAATCGCGGAAGCAGGGCACATTCGGAAAATTTTTCAAAAGAGGCCTCAAGGTTTTTGGTTATGGATTGGCAGTGACAATCCTCACTTTTCTTGCATTTCCGGGCGAATTCATAATTTTCGGAATACTGCATTTAATAGGAATTTCAATAATAATTGCACAGC
>JAQTPU010000043.1:0-3506 GCA_028712575.1 Candidatus Iainarchaeum sp. | reverse complement strand
CATTGCAATCGGGGCTGCACTGATAACCGCGGGAATAATCCTGCAGGGCTTTTCGTTCAATTTTTCATGGCTGCTCTGGCTCGGCTTCATTCCAAAGGGCTTTACAACATTCGACTATTTTCCCCTGCTGCCCTGGTTCGGCTTTGTTCTCATAGGCCTGTTCCTTGGAAACCTTCTCTACCCAAAAGCCAAACGCGCATTCAAAATTCCGGAGCTTGGAAAAAAAACCCCTGCAAAACAGCTCTGCTGGCTCGGCAGGCACTCCCTGTTTATTTATTTCCTGCACCAGCCTGTTTTGATTGCAATAATCCTCGCACTAAAAGGATTTTGACAATATGGCAGGCTTAAAAACAATTATGCCCACATTTTTTATAATCCGTGCGGGGATGCCAGAGAGCCTTTTCTTTGAAAGAAAAGCCTCGTTGCAAAACGAAGTTTTGCGACGCGTCGTAAAAGCCTTGCTTTTACAACGTGGGAAAAGAATCCTTTGCTTCGCAAAGGAAATTAATTACAAGAAAAAAACAATGCAAAAAAAATAATTCATGCGGGGATGGCAGAAAGCCTTTTTGCTAAAAGCAAAAAGCCTTGGGAAAAAAGCCATCCAATGCAAAAAAAATAATTCATGCGGGGATGGCAGAGCGGTCTAATGCGCACGCCTGGAAAGGCCTTTCTTAAAAAGAAAGCCCTAGGAAAGAAAGACTTGCCTCGCAAGTCTTGCCTTTGGCATTCATAAGAAAAGCCCTGGGAAAAGAAGAAAATTTCTTCGAAATTTTCATTTCCCGCCCGGAAGAATGGCCTTGTTAAGGGTTTCTTTCTTTTGGGCAACTTACACTTTTCTTTCTTTTGCAAAGAAAGAAAATGGCAGTGAGCGTGTTCCCGAAAGGGAGCCAGGGTTCAAATCCCTGTCCCCGCGTCCATACAATCAGTTCAAATCCAATGAGCAAGGTAACCGAGAAAGAGCTTAAAAAGCCTGTCCTGCAACAATGGTTTTAAGGCTGCGCAAGGCATTTCAACTCATTGCCCCGCGTTTTCTCATTAATTCTTTTTTTGCGTACTTTTCGGCGGGGGGTTTGTTTTGCCTTGGGCCTGGTTGCTTTCCGAAAGGTCCTGGATTCTTCTTGCAAGAGCCGAATATTTTTTCTGTTTCAGCATTTCCTGCATTTCCAATAGCCTTAACTGCCAGTAATCCTGCGGCTTTGCACTGTCCAGTTCATCCAGAACCTCGGATAATTTTCTTTTAACCATAAAAATTTCCTCCAAAAAACCAGTTGAATTTTTTTAAATAAACCTTCCCTAATTTTTATTTTTCCTGTCGGAGAATTGCGCGGAGTAATGTGTCCCGTCGCAAAAGGGCTTGTTCCCGGATTTTCCGCATCTGCACAGAGTAATCCTGTTCCTGATTTCATAAAGCTTCCCATTGCAGGATTCGATTGGAACATTCCCCTTAATCCAGAGAGGCCCGCTGACTTTCCGTTCTGGTTCCTGGATAACGCCTATTGAGGGCCTGAATTTTGCCTCAACCGGTTCTCCGTTTTTTTCCATTGCAACAAGCCTGCCCGAAGGGCAGTCCCATGACTCCTGAATTGCAATTTTTTTTGATTCCGGGTCATCAGACCGCCTTGTAAGTTCCCATGTCCCGCCTGCCCTGTGGCAGAAGCTTGTCCCTGAACAAAGCTCTTCGGCATCAGCCAGCAAAAGCCCCGGCCCTGAAACTATTTTTGCAATATCAACAAATTTTTTGCCTGAAAAAGTTTCACTGCCATTAAAGCCTGTTTTTGCATGGGTTTCATCGCAGAAAGGCTTATTTTTGGAATTGCCGCACCTGCATAATGCAAAGCAGCCCTGTTTTTTGAATTTTTTGCCTTTTTTCCATTTCAAAGGAATGCCTTTTGAGTTGCAGGCAACAATTTCTTCCTGCAATGGAAGGCAGCCCGAAACAAGGTAAGGCCCGTTTTTTGAAACAACAATTTTTGCGCTTTTCCTTTTATCCATGCCAGCACATCCTATTCGAAGAATTGTTTTTTTAATATTATTTTGTTTGTCAGGCCGTAATCATGCTTTTCAAGCACGCCTTTTGATTCAAGCCTCTTGATTGTCCTGTGCACCTGCACCTTGCCCAAACCGGTTTCCTTCACAAGCCTTGCCTGTGTAAGTTCATAATCCGCCTTTTTCAGTGCATCAATGACCTTTTTTTCATCGGGCAAAAGAAGGCTGTCGGTTGTTTCCCGCCTTATCAGCCTGATTTCTTTTTCCCTCATAATGTTCCAGATGACAATGCCTGCGACAATCGAGACAACTGCCCCGGCAAGCAGATACAATGACATGGGGGAAAGCAGGGCCGCCAAAGGGTCGGGGGAAGAAACAGGCCCCCTTGCAGGCCCGTTAAAATCCAGGGGAAAATTTGAATCCCTGCCCAAAAAATCAGAGCCGCGGACGACAGCCCTTTCCCCGATTGGAAAGCCCAGAAACTCTGTTCTCCAGAAATTAGTGTAAATCTGCATTAAAAAAGAAATAAAAGAAAACCCGCCGAAAAGAAAGCAAACAACCATTACTGCAAAATATCTCCTTTTCATTCCCGCATCTGTTTCATTTTGTTTCATGTTTCATCACGTTTCAAAAGCCATATTAATGGTTTCACCTGGTTTTTTAGACGTTTCAAGTTGTTACAACGCATCTTAATAATGGTTGCAACTCTATTTAAATCCACGCGTTGGAGCGTGAATTTATGGGTGTTCCGGTTTTGGAATTGAGGAATGTCTGGAAGGTCTACAAAATGGATTCCGTTGAAGTGACTGCAATAAGGGACATTAGCCTGAAAATAAATGACGGGGAATTTGTCGCTGTTGTGGGTGCTTCAGGAAGCGGAAAATCCACTGCGCTTTCAATAATGGGCGCGCTTGATGTCCCCACAAAAGGCGGGGTTTTTCTGGACGGAACTGAAATTACGCGCCTTTCTGAATCAAAAATTGCAAGGATTCGGGGGAAGACAATCGGCTTTGTTTTTCAGACCTTCAATCTTCATCCTACGCTTAATGTTTTTGAAAATATTGCGCTGCCGATGAGGATTCACGAATTTCCGGATTCCAGGATTAATTCAAGGGTAAGGGAACTGCTCGGGCTTGTAGGCCTTGAGCAGAGGGAAAAGCACCTGCCTGCCCAGCTTTCAGGCGGCGAGAGGCAGAGGGTTGCCGTTGCAAGGGCGCTTTCCACTGAGCCCTCGATGATTCTTGCGGACGAGCCAACTGGAAACCTTGATTCAAAAACAAGCCTTGAAATAATGAAACTTTTTGCGGAGCTCAACAGGAAGGGCAAGACAATTGTCCTTGTGACGCATGAAATGAACCTTGCGGCTTATGCCGGAAGGCGCATTGCATTGAGCGATGGAAAAATCGTTTTCGACGGAAAAAACATTAAACGGGGGAATTGAAATGAAAAAAATATTTTTTGCAGGAGAGGTATTCGCTCTTTGCCTGGTTTTTTTCCAGGCCGATTTTGCAGAGCTGATA
>JAQTPU010000001.1 GCA_028712575.1 Candidatus Iainarchaeum sp. | reverse complement strand
AACTCATCGGGCTGGCAGTGGTAATATTCGCAAAAACCAGAAAAAACAGGGCTGCAAATTAGCAAAACTTTTTTTTCCAGGCCTTGAAAACAAAAAGTTCCTCAAAAAACAATTTTTGCCTTGCAGCAATCCTGCTCCGAAAGCCTTTTTCCTTCAGGATTCTTTTTGTGCGGGAAACAATGTTAATGCTTGTCTGGAGAAAAAAAATCCTGCCATTTGGATTGAGGAAACCAGGCGCTTTTTCCAGGAACCCGTCAAGCACTTCCCTTCCAAACTCGCCCCCGTCAAGGTCTAAAAATTTTTTTTTCCCCGAAGGCACATAAGGCGGGTTGAAAAGAATTAAATCAAATTTCCTGCTTATTCCTGAAAACAGGTCTGTTTCAAAAAACTCCGCCCCGGCTTCTCCACAGGCACCCTGCTTTTTCAGCAGCCCGAAGTTTTTTTCTGCATTCTGCACGGCAGCGGGGTTTTTGTCTGCAAAGCAGGCAAAGGAAGCGCCTTGAAGCACAGCATTCAGGCCCTGGATGCCTGTCCCGCAGCCCATGTCAAGGACAGAGGAGCCCGGAAAAACTTTCACCGCATCTGCAAGAAGCTCCGAGTCCTCTGCGGGGCAGTAAACAGAATCAAAAACAAGGAATTCAAAATCGCGCAGAAAAAACTTTTTTGGCATAACAAAATCAGAAGCTTGCCCATTTTATAAGTTCCTGCAGTGCGGAAATGTCCGCATCGATGGCGGCAATTTTTTTCTCCAGGTCATCTATCTGCTTCCCGCTCTGCGACATCCGGAATTCGCGCGTGTCATCCGCATATTTTGCAACTGTCTTGTCCCTGTAAACAATGCTTGTCTCGACTGTTTCAGTAAGCTGTTTCCTGTAATCAAGGTCGTTCACAAACATCTGCACCATGGGCTTCCAGCGCTTGTCAGAAACAAGGTGGGCGGGAAGCCTGACTGATTCCGCATCCTTCCTGTAATCTGAATCTGTAACGACCTTTGCAACATGCTTCCAATACAGGGGCTCCTTGAGCTTTTTCACATTGTTCACCACATGGTAAAGCTGTGCCTGCACAAAGTGCTTTTTCCAGTCGCCGAGGCTAGACTCGTATTTTTTGCGCTTTTCCGCGCATTCGGAAATTTTCTGCCTAAGGCTGTCTTTTGTCGGATACAAAAGCCTGGGCCAGTCTTTTTCTGAAAGGGCGATTGAAACAACGCCGCCTTTTGAAAAATAGTGCTTCAAAGCCGAAGCCCTGGAAGCATGCTTCTCCAAATCAAAATCCTTCGGCAGTTTTGCCGCAAACTTGTCAAAAGAGGAAATAATGCCCTCGGCCATAAACATAACATGAGCCTGCAAGGTTAAAAAACAGTTCTGTTTCAAAACAAGGAAATGAACCGCTTAAAAAGCCGGAAGGGCCGCCAATAAACACGCCTCTTTCAGGGCGGAAAAATTTTAATTCCCTTTGCCTTGTTTTGATTCGGGCAGGGCAAAGCCAATAGTCCGATTTTTAAACTAATTTAACCAGATTCTAGTTACAGCTGATTATGCTATTGAGGTGTGAAAATGTTTCCGGGAATGGGAAATCCAAAGCAGATGGCCGGAATGCTAAAACAGTTCGGCATAAAAACAGAAGAACTTGACGCAGACAGGGTAATTATTGAATGCAGCGGCAAAAAAATAACCATTAGGGAGCCGAAAGTCACAGTAATGCTTGTCCAGGGCCAGAAAATCTTCACAATAATGGGCACTCCTGAAGAGGAAAACGCGGCAAGCGAGGGCGATGTAAAGCTTGTAATGGAACAGGCCGGCGCAAACAAAAAACAGGCCGAAGACGCATTGAAAAAGCATTCGGGGGATATTGCAGAGGCAATCACTGAATTGAAAAAAAAATAAGGATTATTTTTCTTCTTCTGCCGCAATGAAAGCGATTTTCTTTCTCACTATGTAATAAAGGATATTCGCTTTTACCTTGTCGCCTATTGCATGGCCCGCCTTTACCTGGGCATTGACGGAATTCGAATCCACAGGATAAACCGCATTTGCATTCGAATCTGCAACCTCGCTCATGAAAAGCCTTGCGGGCTGCATTATTGCAATGTCCTGCAAGGAAAAAGATTCCAGCAGCTGCCTTAACTGCCCCGAGAGGGCATTTGAATCGGCCCGCATTAACGAAACACTTCCGAAAAGTTCACCTGAATTTTCCCCAATAGAAACGGAATTCAAATCCATTGCTTTCAACTGCAGGGCAAGCCTTGCCTTTGCATCCGCAAGGTTTGCATCATCATTGAAAGGGATTGAAACCTCCAAAAGGCCCTGGTTCACAAAAGAAACATCCTGGGGATTAAGGGACAGGATAAAAACATTAAGGTCGTGAACCTGTTCCTCCGAAATCTGCAACGGCCCGGAGAGTGTGAGTTTCGGGGCAATGCTCAAAGCGCCAAGCTCAACCCAGTTTACATCCGCAATACTGCCTATTTTTGCTTTCAAAGCATCGGAATCCGGCTTTGCCGAAAAAAACGCTTTTCCTGAAAAAACAAGGCTTGGTTCAAGGGAAACAATCGAAAGTTCGAGGTTCTGGGTGCCTGAAGAGGGAGCCGCAGTAATGTTCTGTTCCTCAATGCTCATCAAATCAACAAGCTTTGAGCCTGCAAAGACAGCGGAAACAGTCACAAGGACATCATCCCCCTTAAGGTCTGCAAAGCCGACGAGGGCCGGACTCTGCGTGTCTGCAAATTCATATTCCTTTGTAAGATTAAGGTCGGCATTCTCGCTCTTGAAAACAATTTTCTTCTGCAAATCAACAACGCCGAGCGCATAACCGTCAACTCCCTGGAGGATTCCCCTGCTTTTTATTTCCCCAACAACAGTTTCAGGGCCGAAGTCCCTGCTGAAAGAAATCTCCGCGATATATGTGAGATTTGGAGGGGCAGTATTCCCAAAAACAGACGTAACCTTTGTAACCCCGCTTATTCCCGCAATTGCGGAATCAATCTTCTGGATATCATATTCTGAAGTGTAACCAAAAATTTTTATGAGGGGCATTATTTCAACAACTTTTGCGGGCTGGAATTTCGCACTGTATTTTATTTCGCTTGCGGGCGGAACAGGCGTGTCTCCGGTATTGGCGGCTGCGGGAGCCTGGCCCGAAAGGCTCATAAAAGCAAAGCCGATTGTCGAGGAAAGCATCAGAATCCCGATTGCAAGCGCAATAACCTGATTTTTGTTCATAAAACCACAAAACCAAATATTTTGGCTGATAAAAAACCTTTTAAAAGTTCACTATTTAAAATATTTAGAAAGCAAAGGTTAAAAACTCATTATCTGGTTTTTGTCTTTAATTCATTTTATCATTTGAAAATATTAATTTCAAAGGAATGTGGTATTTGTGGAACAGGGAAAAATAGTTCTGGTAAATTACACCGGAAAAGCGGTTTCAAGCGGCAGCGTGTTTGAAACAACAGACGAAAAAAAAGCGATTGAAGCTGGGCTTTTCCAGGAAAAAAAGAAATACGGCGCAGTGCCGATTATTCTCGGCGAAGGCGAAATGCTCAAGGCAATCGATTCCGCACTTCTTGCAATGAAGGAAGGGGAAGAGAAAAAGCTTGTCCTTCAGCCGAAAGACGCGTTCGGGGAAAGAAGCCAGAAACTTATCGGGGTTGTGCCTTTGAAAGAATTCCAGAACAGGAAAATAAATCCAGTTCCCGGAATGGTGCTGGACCTTAACGACAGGATTGCAAGGATACAATCAGTTTCGGGCGGAAGGGTACGGGTTGATTTCAACCATCCCCTTGCGGGCAAGGAAATAGAATATGACCTGAAAATTGAAAAGGAGCTTAAAAGCCAGAAAGAGCAGATTGAATCGCTTTTTGAAAAATACTTCGGCATCATTCCAGACAATGAAAAAAAGCTTTCAATAAAGGAAAACAAAATAGAAATTTCGATTGACGCAAAATACGCCTCCGCAACAGGCCAATTGAAAAAAATGTTTTCAGGCATAATAACAAAGCACGTAAAGGGAATTGAAAGCGTAAAATTCTCGGAAGAATTCACAAAAGCAGAGGAAACTGAAAACAAGGAAACAGAAATCAAAAAGCCAGCGGAGAAAAAACCCGCAAAAGGGAAAGGGAAAAAATAACAGAAAATCATTTAAGAAAGACGCGTCAATATAGTTTCATGAAACCATCAAAAAAAATTCGTGTTATTCCGACAAGCGCAGCCAAATCAATTGAAAAGGCACGAAGTTTTCAAAAACTGCGAAACAACGAAAGAGATTCTGCATATCTGCCTGCTTTTGCAATGGGGCGCTCCGGCACGTTCAACCTAATTGTTCCCAATGCCCATAGGGACACAAATTCTTTTGAAAAAGAATTTCGCGACCAAGCACAAAGATCTTGGCAAACTGCAAACTCTGCACAAGTTAGGCACGACAGGGCAATGATAAAAAACGTGGAAAAAGCGAGACGGATTATTAAAAGAAAAAATAAAGGCTGATTAGCGGAAATCCGCCCTAATTAAATTTTAAAGCAAAATTGCCGATTTTAAAAACAAAAGAAAGCCTTAAATAAAGTTTACTTATCTTACTTATTTAAGGTGATTGAGTGGTTAATATGACTATGGCGATTCCTGATGAACTGCATTCAAAAATGAAGCAACACCCCGAAGTAAAGTGGACTGAAGTTGCAAGGCAGGCAATAGAAAAAAAAGTGCAGATTCTTGAATCAGAAAAAGACCCTTGGAGATTATATGCTTACAAGAGATGGGCAGAAGAGGGAGAAGATGCAGAAAAGCTCTTTAAGTTTTGAACAAGGGGGCCTTGTAATAGCTACACTGCTATTTGCAGAACAGATTGGAGCAAAAAGAAGGCCAGCGCTTGTAATCAGCAACTCAGAATTCAACAAAAAATCAGACGACTTAATTCTCCTCAAAATAACCTCACAGGCAAAAAAAACACAATTCGATGTAGCATTAGCACAAAAAGACCTTGAAAGGGGGGAACTCAAAACAGAAAGCCAGATAATGGTCGACAATCCTGTAACAACATACAAACAGCTAATAGAACACAACATTGGAAAAATTTCAGGCCAAAAACTAAAAGAAGTAAAACAAAAAATAAAAGAACTTTACGGCATCTGAAAAAAAATACTTTAAGAAAAAATACGCAGGATTACGCCTTCTTGCCAATGTGGAAAAGAGAGAACTTGTTTGTAAAAAACCACCATTACGGCTTAATGAAAGCTTTTTAATTCAGTATTAATACAATATTAATATGGTAATAATATGCCTACTGCGATTGTAAAGCTTGATGAGCAAGCAGACCACGTGATTAATATTGTAAAAGCGAAGTACCAGCTGAAGGATAAAAGTTCTGCAATAAACCAGATGGCAAAGGAATACGGCGCTGAAATTCTGGAACCCGCGCTGAGGCCTGAATACATTGAAAAGCTGAAAAGGCTTGAAAAAGAAAAATCAATCCCGATAAAAAATATTGATGCTTACTTTGCAAAGCTCAAAAAGGGCTGATTCTAGTGGTTTATGGATTGAAAGTCAAGCCGTCACTAGAAAAAATATTTGGAAAAATAGGCAAAAAAGGCCCAGAACAGCTTGATGCAATAGAAAAGAGAATAAAACAGATTCTTGAAGACCCGTATGGATTCAAGCCTTTGGGCGCCACTCTGAAAAACAAAAGGCGCGTGCACATTTACAAGTCTTTTGTTCTTGTTTATGAAATCCATGAAAACGAAAGAACAGTTGAGCTCTGGGACTACGACAATCACGACAATATTTACAAAAAATAATTGAAAAACAAGAGAAAGGAATGATTTTAGCGCATGCCTTAGCTTTTTAAATATTTGCTTGGGCAATATGATTATAGGCTCAGAAACTAATTTTAGTTTTCAACTGGTGAAATAATGGAAACCCAAAATAAGCTGAAAACAGGAACCACTACTGTTGGTTTAGTGGGAAAAGACGTTGTAGTAATGGCAGCGGACATGAGGGCAAGCTTCGGCCATATTGCATATGACGAGGAAAGCCCGAAAGTCTACAAGATTACCGACAATATAATCCTGACAACGGCAGGAATAGTCGGGGATTTGCTTACCCTTGTGAGGTTTGCGAAAAGCCAGGCAAGGCTTTATGAAATAGAACGGGAAACAAAAATGACTCCAAATGCGCTTGTGAATTTTCTTTCAAACATCCTGAATGCGAACAGGTATTATCCCTTTGGAGTGCAGTTTCTTATAGGCGGAATAAACAAGCAGTCGGAATTGTACGAGCTGACTCCCGACGGGGGAATACTGAAAAGGGACAAGTTCGCAGTGAGCGGTTCGGGGACTGAATTTGCAATGACAGTTCTTGACCAGAATTACAGGGAAACAATGGAAGAGCAGGAGCTTGTCGAGCTTGCCGTAAGGGCGGTTACTGCCGCAAAGAAAAGGGACATTTACAGCGGCGGAAAAAGCATCACAGTAATGGTCGCAACAAGGAAAGGAATCAGGGAATTAACGGAAAAAGAAGTAAAAAAAATAATTGAAAAATAAAATACTGGTTTATCGGTCAACTACAAATTTTGCATAATTTTAAGCCTTTATAAAAAAAGGCAATTGAGGGCTTGATTGCCAACCTGACAATTAAAAACAAGGGACAGATTCGAATGGAAATACTTGAACAGATAAAAGAAATAGTCCATAATACCCTGCCTGAAAAATGCCAGATTTCAAAAATAGAAATGGAAGGCCCCGAAATAGCGATTTATACAAAAAATTATTCCGCTTTTTTGCAGGACGAAAACCTTGTCCCCAAAATCGCTTTTGAACTCAAGAAAAGGGTAAACATCCGGAATGACAAAAGCCAGTTAATGGCGCCCGAAGAGGCAAAAAACAAAATAATGGCGATTGTCCCTGAAGATGCGCAGATAAAGGACATCTCTTTCAACAGCGCTTTTTCAGAAGTTGTCATTGAATCGATAAAACCCGGCCTTGTCATAGGAAAAGGCGGGGAAACAAGCAAAAAAATAATAACCGAAACAGGCTGGGTTCCGAACATAATAAGGGCGCCCACACAGGAATCGGAAACACTCAGGGGAATAAGGCACCATTTGCACAAATACTCTGATGACAGGAAAAAAATCCTGAAGGAAACAGCGGAAAAAATTTACCAGAAAATAAATTCAAGCCCGAGCGACTGGGTAAGATTAATTGCATTGGGCGGATTCAGGCAGGTCGGAAGAAGCTGCATGCTGTTGGAGACCCCGCACACAAAAGTAATGCTTGACTGCGGAATAAATGTTGCAAACGATTCACCGGAAGAAGCATACCCTTATTTGAGCATACTGCACTTTCCAATGGACCAGCTGGATGCGGTTGTATTAAGCCATGCGCACATGGACCACTCGGGATTTATCCCCTACCTGTTCAGATTGGGATATAGGGGGCCGGTATACTGCACTCCGCCGACAAGAGACCTGATGGTATTGCTGCAGTTTGATTACATTGACGTTCTTGCAAAAGAAAGGAAAGAACCGCCATATTCCGAAAAAGACGTAAAAGAAATGGTAAAATACTGCATAACCCGCGAATACAGGGAAGTGACAGACATTGCGCCAGACATGAGGCTTACTTTACATAACGCAGCGCATATCCTTGGAAGCGCCTCTGTGCACATGCATATCGGGGAAGGCGGGCACAATCTTGTTTACAGCGGGGACATAAAAAACGGTTTTACAAGGCTCTTCAATAACGTTGACATTAAATACCCGAGGCTTGAAACACTGATACTTGAAAGCACTTACGGCGGAAGGGAAGACATTCAGCCGGAAAGGCAGGATTCCGAAGATGCTCTACTGAAGGCAATAAAGGAAACAGTGCAGAAAGACGGAAATGTTTTGATACCTGTTTTTTCAGTCGGAAGGGCACAGGAAATTATGTTGGTGCTTGAAAATTTTTACAGGAAAGGACTGCTTGATACAAAATGTTATGTTGATGGCATGACAAAAGAGGCAAGCGCAATCCACACTGCCTATCCCGAATATTTGAGGGAAGCAGTGCAGAGAAGAGTATTGCAGAACGACAGCCCTTTCACTTCGGAAATATTCGGGGCAGTCGAAGGCAGGAACCGCGCAGAAATATTGGCTGAAAAAGGCGCAATAATAATTGCCTCAAGCGGAATGTTAACTGGCGGCCCAAGCCTTGATTATTTTTACAGAATGGCTGAAAACCCGAACAACACATTAATCTTTGTAGGATACCAGGGAGAAGGCAGCCTTGGAAGAAAAATCCAGGGCGGGGTAAAAGCAATTCCCATTACAGACAATGGAAAAACAAGGGCCCTTAACATAAACATGAAAATCGAAACAATAGAAGGGTTTTCAGGGCATTCAGACAGGAACCAGTTAGTAGGATACATAAGGAGCTTAAAGCCGAAACCGAAAAGGATACTTGTAAACCACGGAGAAAAAAACACTGCAAGCGAATTCTCAAAATACATAGTAAACAAATTCAGAATCAATGCAAGCGCACTACGCAACCTTGACGCAGTACGATTAAAATAAAAACCAAAATCTTTTTCTTTTTCTAATAAATTCTTTTCCAAAAACAATCCACTACATAACGCGTTTTTTTTGATTTTTTTTCAAAAATTTTTTCTCAAAAAAAAACCCAAATATACATAAGAAAAAAGGCTAATTTAAGGCTTGTTTTTGAAAAAAAGGTTTCTTTTTTCCCTTATAACTAAACGGAGTTAGAATTTGGCTTATTTTCACCGAAAAGTATTTAAAGGAGTTAAATCCTAGTATTGCCTGAGATCAGATATGCCTACGGTTTTTGATAACTGCTCCAAATTTTCTTTGGAGAAGGCATCTGAGCTAGGCAAGACTTTGAGCAAAGGGGGCACAGTACTTTCCGACAACGCACCTGCTTTTAGCAAGAAGTTCGGCAAGTAATGCCCCTTCACCCCTTTTACCCAACCCTATTCGACAGAATATTAAACAAGTTTTGCGAATACTATTTGAATATGAACGCACTGCGAAAAAGAACTCCAAGAAGCCTGCGCAAGCCGAAAGGCGAAAGCCAAAAATACAGAGTGCGGAGAAGGAAAGCGCTTGCAAAGCAAATTGTCGAAGACAAGGCAATGGCGATGGCAAGGAAGAGGAATATTGGCTATGCCAATAAATTATTTTTCTTGATACAGGGAAAAACATTAAATGATTTAATACGCGAGAAAATACGTGCAAGAGGAAAGTGCAGTTTTTTTGAAATCGGCTCAGGTTTAGGAAACGCTTTGCTGCCATTGCTTTTGCGAAGAAACTGGCGAAAGCTCGGCGGAAAAGTTTCCGCGCAGGGAATCGACATTCTGCATCCGCAAGAAGATGCTTTGGCAAAAAAAGCAATAAGAATTGGAAACGCTTTGTCAAGGCCTTTTCCAAAATCAGACATAATTTTTTCAGTCTGGAGCCTTGGATATATAGGACAGACAGGATTTATGCTGAGAAAAATAGGCAGTGCATTAAACCCTGGCGGGCTTGCAGTACTGCACATAAATCAAAAAAGCTATAACGCACAGGAATTAATCAAAGATCCGAATAAGCTTGAAAGCAATTTAAAAAAAATCCGCCTGAACGGCTGTTCAACAAGAGTGTTTCTAGCAACAGAGGCATTTCCATACGGCGCCCTTGATCTTGAGCCTGACGATATAATTGTAGTCATTAAACGAGAGGAACAAAAATGAGGATAATTATTACAGGCACTCCTGGAACAGGAAAGAGCACTCTTGCTCTGCTGCTTGGAAAAAAGCTCGGCTGCAAAGTTGTCAATGAAAGGGATTTCTGCAGGAAGCGGAAAATAGGAAGGTTTGACAGGAGATTGCAGGAATTAATTGTGCCTTTGGGCAGGATGCAGAAGGAAATGAACAAGCTTCTTGCAAGGGAGAAAAACATTATTCTTGAAGGGCATCTGTTATGCGAAGCAAGGCTGAATTCTGATATTGTGATTTTGCTGCGGACTTCTCCTGATTTGCTTGAGGAAAGGCTGCGTTCGCGCAGGTACCCCGAATTCAAGATTCAGGACAATGTTTTGTGCGAGGGAATTGATTACTGCAAAAAACACCTGCTCAAGAAGCATCAGGGAAAAAAAATTTTCGAGGTTAAAAACGAAAAGGCAGCAGGGAAGGCGCTTGGAAAAATACTGAAAATTATAAATGAAAAGAAAAAAGCCCAGGAAAGGGCTTAGCGAAGCATTCGCGTTAGCAAATTTTTTTCCAAAGACTTTTCTTTTTAGGACTATGCTTTTTGCTTTAGCAAAAAGCTTCTTTTCCCAAGGCTTCCTTACAAAGCAAAGCTTTGTGAGGCACAATGCAAACAAAGTTTGCGTTGCATCGAAAGCAATGCTTTTCAATGTCGCAAACCCAAAGTTTGCAATGTTCTTTTCAAGAAAAGGCTTAAAATAATTTGCCTTATTAATAAAGTGAATAAGAGGGGTGTAAATGTATAAAAAAATGCTCTTGGCGAGTTTTCTAATTATTGCAATTGCGGGCACTGCGTGTGCAGAAACTGTTTTTGAAAAAACATTCGGTGAATTCGGCGCAGAAAATTTTTCAGTTGACAGCCCGAACAGCACTGCATGCACTTTTGTCGATTTTTCCTTTCCGCAGGACCAGAACGTTTTTGCAAAGGAAAATTACCCGATTTTATCATTGGATGCTGGCTTCAGCCCTGTTGCTTCAGAAGCCGCAAAAATAGATGTCAACCTGAACGGAATCCCGATTTCAGAAACAGGGGCAACTGGCTTTAAGTGCGAGAGCCAGAACTGCTGGAGCAGGATATGGCTTGGAAAGCAATACCTTGGGGCAGGGTCAAACAGGCTTAATATCTGCCTGCATAGTTCAAGCACTACAACAAAAATAAGCCTTTCAAATGCATCAAAAATAGGGCTTTACAAAACAGCGCAGTTCGGAAAAAATTATCCCTTTAAAACAGCGGACTATTTCACAACAACAGCGGAAAAAGAAGAAGTAGTAATCGGCGACACTGACAAAATAACAGTGACATTACATAACGCGGGTTCGGGCCCCGCAGACATCGAGCTTAAGTATGCAAGGCCTATTGCAGAGGAAAAAAAGGCATTTGTTTTCATTGAAGGAAAGGCCTATGCCCAGGGCACAATAGAACCCAATGGAGACATAAAAATCGAATACATAATAAAGCCGAGGGTTCTCGGCCCGATTACATTGCCGCCGGCAGCCGTTTATTACAGCAACGAGTTCGGCGAACAGGAAGTTATTTTTTCAAGCCAGGCTACAATAAAAGTGAGGGAACCTGAAAAAAAGGTGGATGCCTTTATTGGAAAAGAAAAAGAAATAAACCAGCTTGGCCAGGCAGTCCCCCTTACACTCAATGTTACGAGCAGGGGAAAAGACAAATTATACAATCTCGAGGTTTCAATTGAAACTCCTCCGGAAATAAATATTCTGGGCCAGAAAACAAGGACAATTGAATCAATTGCGCCCGGAGAAACAGTAAAGCTGAATTTTGAAGCAACAGCAAGCCAGGGCGGGACATTTGATATTGGCTGCAGGCTTGTTTATTCTGATTTGAATTTTACAGAAGTAAAATGCGAAAATTCAAAGCTGGTTTTTGAACAGCCCGGCATAGGCATTGAAATAATAGCCGCAATAATCCTGGTAATAATCGGCATAGCAGTATATGTATACATAATGAAGAGCAAGTGACTTCATGCCTAGAAAAAGCCTTTTTTCAATGAGAAGGGCAAGAAGGATAAAGGCAAAAGCATGCAGGCCGGGAACTGGGGCTGCCAGATTCGGAGAAGGCCTACTTGACAAGAGAAGGCGGCAGCTTGGCATCCGTGATTCTGAAGGAAACATAACAATGCATACCAATGACTTCAGAAGCCTTGATGCGCCAAAACCCGCAAATTCCCGCGAAAGTTTTGAAAGAGTGCCGAAAAAAGGCCCTGCAGAACGGTTCATACCCGTGACAGTTTTCAAGGACAGGAGAAAGGCAAAATAATCACTCTGCCTGCCTGTTTCGCAGTATTTTCCTGAACTGCTCTTTTTCAGTGCGGATTTGCTTTTTTTTGTGCCTTGCAACAAATACCAGCGCGATTCCTGCAAGCACAGGATATAAAAAAACCGGAATGTCAAAAAAAGGCTTTGGGTCAGCGAGAACTGCAAGCGCCGCATTTGAAACCGCAATTGTTTTCAGGAACTGGCCCTTGTCAAAATAGGTTTTTGCCTTTCCGACAAGGTCAAGGGCCTCTGCATTGAACTGCCCGGAGTCAAGCGCTGCAGAGGCGCTGTTCATTGCGGAAAAAGAGTCCTCTTTGAGCGTGTAAAGCGCGGAATCCGCTTCCGAGCCCATTGAATTCAGTTCTGTTTCTTTTTTTGCAAGGTCTTTTTCAAATTCCGAAAAGCCCAGTATTGCATCTGAAAATTTTTCTTTTGAAACAAGGCCCCTGAACTTGGAGAATTGCTCCGCAAGCTTTTCCGAATTCAGCGAGCCGAGCTGCAGCTGCATTTTTTGCAGCCTTTCTTTTGAAACAGGGGCAACATAGCCGAGCTTGAAAAGTGTTTCTTCCGGAACGCTTTCAATAATTGAAAGAAGCGAAGAAACCTTTTCCGGAATTTTTTTTGAAACAGACTCCTCAAAGGAGGCGATTCTTTTTGAAAGCGCATCTGTTTTTTCTTTCAGGAAGGCCTTTGATTTTTCAGTGAAAGAGCCTGTTTCCTGTTCAAGCGAAGAGAGAACGGAGTTTGCTTTGTTGAAATCGCCGAGGGCGAGGCTCCTGTCAATTTCCGAATCAAGGGCAAGCAGGGAATCGTGGTTTTCTGCAAAGCTTTCAGTTTCATTGAGCGAAACAAGCTGGTTCCAGAAAGAAGCTGTTTTTTCAAGGAGCCCGGCTTTTTGCCCGGAAATTTTCTTTGCATAATCCGAAGAGGCCTGTTTCTGCACTGCCGGCCCCTGCACTGCGTTTGTTTCTGGTTTTTTTGCAGCGGGTTCCTGATAGGCTGTTTTCGCGGCCTGGTTGGCGTCTGCCTGCTGGGTTTCCTGTTTTTTTTCGCTTTCCCGTGTTCCGAAAAAATCAAAAAACGAAATTCCAAGCGGCAGGGAATCCAGGCCTATTGCAAGCGTTTCCCCCGAAAGGAAAAAATTTTCCGGAAGGGCAAGCTTCTTGAAGGAATAAGCAAATGGGATTTTGAGGGCTATCCTGCCTGTTGCCCTGAAAGGGTTGTTTGCAGTTATCCTTACCTTTAGATTCAGGTCCTGGCTTTCGCAGGGCTCTGAAAAAAACTCTATTGCGCTCGTTTTTGAGGAAAAAACCGCTATTACACTGTCAAGCCCGCTTTCAAGGGATTCTTCAAGCGAAAAAACGCTTTCTTCAAGCTCCTGAAAAACAGGCAGCGCTTTTTCAAAAATTATGTTTTCCCCTGAAAAATATTTTTTCAGGCCAGCAATTTTTTCGCGGAAATTGCTTAATGCGGTTTCCGGCACTGACTGCTCCGAATAACCGTCTATTATTTCAAGCGTTTCGAGCTTTTCCCTTGCGTTTGAAAAGCCTTTTTTGAGCAGGACAGAACGGTAATTTCCTTTCAGGAAAGCGAGTGTGTCGCTTTCAAGGGAGGCGCAGAGGCTGCCCTTGTTTTCAATCCCCGAAAGCCGGGTTTCAAGGTTTTTTATTTTCTGGAACCTTGTTTTAAAGTCTGACAGGTCGAATGCTGACTGCCCTGAAGAGAAGATTTTTTCAAGAAAGGAAAAGCATTCTTCCGCAATAATTTCTTCTTTCAGGGAGTATTCCTCGAAGCCTTCAACTGCAAGCCTGAAATCATTGAATTCCTCGATTGTGCGCTTGCACAAAAAAAGCCTTTCATAGGTTTCCTTTGAACCATTGAATTCTGAAATCCTGAACTTGATGCGCGCCTTCAAATCAGATGCCTTTACAACAAGGGAATCCGGAATTTTTTGCTCCTCAATTGAAGCGGAAATTTTTTTTGTCCTTTCCCTGCACAGGACTTCAAGGCCTGAAAGCGACTCGTTTTCCAGGAAAGAGAGGTTTTCGAGCAGGCTTGAGAGCCTTGAATCAATTTCCTTGAGGGAAAGGGTTTCTTCGCCGAGGGGCAGTGTTCCCAAAAAATCCTTCTGCCTGGTTTCGCTGAACCTTGCGGACAGGGGAAGAAGCTCTGCAACGGCCTTTTCCCTGAAATTTGAAAAGTCCTGGATTGAAAATTTCTGGGTGGCTATTTCGGAATCCTGGCCAAGAAGCGAGTAAAGCTCCGCCAGAAAGTTTGCGTCGAAAGAGGCAAGCCTGCTCGAGGAAAGCAGGGCGATTTTTTCCGAAGCCGAATTTATTTTTCCGGTTATCTGCAGTTCAAGCCCTGCGTTTCTTTCAATGAGGGCCTGCCTGTGCAGGCAGTCGTTCCTTAAAAGCAGGGAAAAATTGCTGATTGCAGAATTTTCCGAGCCTGCAAGGGAACCGTATGCCTGCAGGTATTCAAAGGCAGGCATTTTTGAAAGGGCTTCGGAAGCGGAATTTATTTTTAAAAAATCGTTCAAAAAAGAGACAAAAGAACCTATTGCATCCCCAAAAAAAGGAATCTTAAAAACCCGCTCCGCCTCCTTCCCCTTTGTGATGTCAGGGGCATATTTTTCAAAAAAATCTATTGCAGTAGTTTCCTCTATAAAATCCCTTTCAAAGCCTGTGCGCTTCATAAGCGCATTCAGGGAGTGCATTTCCTTGAGGTATGCCCCTGCAAATGTCCCGGATTCCAGGTTCTGCGACTGCAGGTCGTTGAGGTTGCGGTTAATGAGGGCAAAATCATTGTACAATGGCTCTTCCTTTGCAAGGAAAATTTTTTCTTCTTCAAGGTTTTTTTCTTCCGCAGAGACAATTGAAAACGCGGAATAATTCGCCTTGTCAGAGAATTCAAATGCCTTTGCAAGGCTGTAATTGAGCTCGTTTACCTGCCCTGCGAGGCCGGAAAAATCCCCGCCTGAAGAACAGGCCGAATTTATTGCCCTGATGTTTTCCCCGGCCTTGTTGAAAAAAAGCCAGCTTGAGGCAAGGCTGTTCTTCAGGGAAACAAGTTCTGACCTCGAATCATAGGGCAGAACGCCGGAGTCGAAATCAAACAGCCTCGAATCCGCCTCTTCAAAGCATTTTTCCTGCGAGGCGCATTTGGGGACAAGGGCGAACGGCCTGTTTGTAAGGTCAAGGCACAAAAACCTTTCTGTTTCGGAGGCCTCTTCAGAAATGCAGCCGGATAAAAAAACAATCGAAATGCAGAGCAAAAAAACCGAAAACCGCCTGAAAAATTCTTTTTGCATGAAAAAAGAGCGGGCTGAATCGGTTTAAAAAACATGCACCGAATTCGACAAAAAGCGATTTCCCCCAATATTCTTTTAAAGTCCTGCGTAAAATTTTATTCTATGAAGGGCTCAAAATTCACTTACGATAAAATTTCCGACGCTGCATATATTTATTTGCATGAACCCGGCGGAGACAGCATTGCGCGCACGGTGGAAATAAAAAGCGACATTATTATCGATTTCAATGCGGAAAACAAAATCATCGGAATAGAAATATTGAATGCTTCAAAAAATCTCGGCAGGGAAAGCCTGAAAACCGCGGAAGCAATTGCTCAGACAAAATAAACACTGATTACAACAATCCTGCCCTGCTCCTGCACAAAAACAACTTTCCATGTTTTTTCTGTTTTTTTGACGGCTATTTTCCTGTTTGAAAAAGAACACTCAATAATGTCTGGCTGCTCCAGAATCCTGGCTATTGAAGCCCTGCCAATGTTCCTCTCTTTCATGCGTTTAAGCGCATGCACGGAAAAAAAAATTTGCACGCCTGGGAAGAAAAAAAAAATAGAAGAATAACTTATTAATTTAAATCAGTTAATTATTTTTTGTGGGTGTTCTTAAAAATAGTTTGGCGCAGATTATTTCCAATGGCCGGATTGTTTTCCCTTGAAGAAGGAAAAGAGCTTGTAAGGCTTGCAAGGAAAAGCATTGAATACTATAGCGCCACCGGCTCTCTTTTGAGGGAAAATGCAGTCAATGACAAATTTGCAAAGGAATGCGGTGTTTTTGTCACTGCCAAGGGCTTTCCCGGCAGGGAATTACGGGGCTGTATCGGTTTTCCCTATGCAATCAAGCCACTTTGGGACAGCATTATTCAGGTTGCTGTTGAAGCAGGCTTTCATGATCCGCGCTTTCCGCCTTTGATGGCTGAAGAGCTTGAAAAAATTGTCATTGAAATTTCTGTTTTAACAAAGCCTGAAGAAATTACAGGCGAAAAAAAAGAGATTCTGGAAAAAATCAAAATCGGAAGAGACGGATTAATTGTCCAGAAAAGCGGGAGAAGCGGGCTTCTTCTGCCGCAGGTTGCTGTGGATGAAAAATGGAATCCGGAAGAATTCGTAAGATATTGCTGCAGAAAAGCCTCGCTGCCTGAAAGCGCATGGCAGAGCAGGGAAACAAAAATATTCAAATTCCAGGCACAGATTTTCCACGAAAAAACTCCGAATGGAAATATTGCGGAAGAAAAAAATTAGCTGTTTGGATTATTCCCGTCATTTGGGTTTGCAACTGATTTTCCGCCGTGCAGTTCATTCAGGCAGTCCCGGTTTTCCTGATTCAACAGGCTGATTTGCGATTTGCAGGCATTAAGCTCCCGCAGGGTCTGCGGCGCAAGCACAGGCTCAATATACATGTGCTCTACAATAACACCTACAATCAAGCCGAGAATAATGCAGAACAAAAGCAGCACTGCTGAACTGCTCCAGAAAGATTTTTTTCCGCGCCTCGGCCTGTCGCCTTCGTCCTCTTCATCTCTGCCCATTCTAATCATCCTTTTTAATTTTCAGTTTCTTTTTTCCAGAAGAAAGCAGCACCACTCTGCTTTCAGTGCTTTCGCCTGCAAAATCATAGTTTAAGTAATTATTAATCTTTTCTGCAAAAGATTTCACTTCAGAATGCAAAGGCATTCTGTCATAGCCCAATCTCTTCCGTGAATAACCCACTGACATAAACGCTTTTATTTCAACAAAATTAGGGGAAGCTTTTTTTATTAATTTTACATAGTTTTCAGGTTCAATCATATTCAAATCTTTTACAAGTGTCAGCCTCAGAGCAGTCCGGGTTTTTTTGCCCAGTTTTTTCATTAGCTTTAAAGATTTGTTAAACTTCGCCCAAGCATTTTTAGATTTGCTGTTGTGCCATTTTGAGTATGCTTTTTTGCCTGGGCTGTTAAGAGAAATATACAGCTGGGTTGGAAGCGCATTTTTTTCAAAAAGTTTTTCCAATGCCTTTGGATTTAAACCATTTGTCACCAAAAAAGAGGTTATTTTTCTTTTCTTTAGTTCCAGTATTAAGTCGCTTAATAAAGGATACAGGGTCGCTTCGCCAGTAAGGCTTATGGCAAATTGCTTTGGTGCCATCGCCTCGGCAAATTTTTTTTCGGCAACATTTTCATTGCTTCTGAAACCCTGTAAAATTTTTTTTTGCTCATTAATGCAATCGTCAACAATTTTTTCGGGGTTATCGGGTTTCTTGACTTTCTCTGAAACAGTGTAATTCAAGTCTCTCCAGCAATGAATACACTTATTCTGGCAATTAAACAAAGAACAGCTCATCTGGACGCAGCGATGGCTGCTTATTCCATAAAATTTTTCCTTGTAACAAACCCCTTTTCCCTGCAAAGCTTTTTTTGTCCACAAGCAGACTTTTATGGCACTATGGCTGCCAACAAGCCTATAACCTTCTTTGCCTAATTTTTCAATAACTTTAGGATTCATTTTTAACAACCTTTTTTATCTTGCCAACAACTTCTTTTTCCCATCCCGTCCCAAACGAAGTGTCAATTATTATGACGCCAATTTTATTTAAAGCATTAATGCACTCCTTTGTTAAAAACGAACTTTGGCATACCAAAAATTGCAGTGAATCTGGCGAGCAAGTATTCTGCACAAAACATTGGCCAACTTTAAAATAGCCCGCTTGATATGTAGTTGCCCGGGTTATTTCTAAAATGATATGTTTATTCAGAAAATACAAAGAAAGGTCGCCTTTCAAGCTAAAAGGAGTTCCCCTGTTCTTGTCCAAAATAAAACCTTGTTCCAGTAATGGTTTAGCAATAATTCTTGCATCAGAATCATAAATCGCTTCCACATCAGTGAAACCAAAATTTTTAGGGTTAAGAATTATCTTTATTTTTGATTTAGGCAAAAACTCGGATTTTTCCGTCAGCAAGATTTTTATCGCGCCGCTTGAACGCATTAACTTTCTGCCAAATTCAAGAGGAAAAACCCTGACTTTATCTCTTTTAACCGCAAGCTCTAATCCCACCCTAATCTCTTTGCGAGCCAAAATTTTATACAAAAGAAGAAGGTTAAAAGTAAGTGCCAAAGTTCCTTTGTCTTGTCTCACTCTGCCCGAAATAATAATTTCATTATCTCCTGCAGAAATTTCTTCAACTATTTTTGACAACAAATTTGTTCTATACGCACCAATACAGCGGCTAATGTTGGAATTATCAAAATGATATTCCTTATCACGAAGTTTTGAAATTATTTCAGTAATACTAGAATCTGATTTTATCAAAGTCTCCAAATAGTAAAAGTCTTTCCCAAATACTTTCTTCAAATTAGTTCGGGCTTGTTCTGGATCCATTGGCAAAAAAGCTCTTTTTTTATTACAGACTTTATTCCCTGCTAATTGATAATTGGCTTTTACTCCGGTCAGCTTTTCCAATTTTTTAACTATTTCCACAGGCGGGGCTGTGCGTGCCGAGGAATATCCCTCAAGACCACCGCGAGATTTCAAACCCAACATAACTGACAACTTTCTGCTGCCCATCTTAAGAGATTTCTTAGCAGAGGCAAAAAATTTACGTTGCTCTTCCTCACTATAAAACTTTGCTCTCGACATGCACACAATAGGGGCAATACGATTTAAATTATTATTTAGGATTATTTTGCTGGCTTAAAAACAAGACAAAAATGTGAAAAAACAGGCTTAAAAAAGCCTTTCTTGGAAAGAAAGCCTTGGGAAAGAAACAATTTGCTTTCAGCAAATTGTAGTTCGCTTCGCTCACATTGGCTCAGAAAAAATATTTTTTTAATTAAACTTTTTTAAGCGCTATGACACAACAGATTTCCAGGCTTCCGCTGGCAATGCAGGGGCATTTTTTCCAATCAACGCCAGGAATCTGCAATCTTGGGTCATACGTGGCAAAATAGTCATCGGGCCCTGAGCCGTTTGCCCCGCCCTTAAAAATAAAATCTCCCTTATCGCAAATTGCTTCAAAAGAAACTGTCTTTGCGCTTGAACCGGAATATTTCACAACAGACATGTTACCACTCGTATCTGGCCAGTTCACTGGATCATTTGCAAAATCTCCCGCAGAAACACAAACCATGTCAAGAGACACAAGCCCGCCACTACCTTCAGCTATGCTTCTGGTATTAATCGAGGATTCTATGTTTGGGCCAAAAACCGTGTTCCTACTGGTGTATGGGGTTGCAGGCTTGGATGCAATTGATTTTATTGCGGTTTGTGCCTCCATCGTTGGCTGCATAGGGGGAAAATCACCACAATCTATACAAAGTAATGCAGGCATGACAACAAACAGGATGATTAACAGGGCAATCATGCCAATTGCTGCGAATAACAATTTTTTTTGCAATAAACCACAATAGTAGTATTCACTAAGGCAAATAAATATGTTTCCAAGCATTAATTTTTCAATAATATCTGGCAGTTCATAATAATTTTTTGTGGAAATGTTTTTGCAATGCAAGCTTTTAAAAAAGCCCTTGAAAAAGACAGGGCAGCTTTATGTAGAACGCGTTTCCACAAACATTTATAAAGAAGTAGTGCGTTTTATTAATTAAATAAAAAAGTTAATTAATTATGAAAAGGGGTGAAATTGTGTACAAATACACTGTTGCAAGGCAGTTGGCTACAAAGAGAGTCATTACAAACAGGGGCGATGAAGTCGGCAAGCTGGCTGATTTTATGGTTGACGAGCGCACAGGGGAAATAATCTACCTGATAGTGGAGCTTGACAGGGACAGCAAGGTAATAAGAAAGCTCGGCAGCAAAAGCAGGACACTGAACATTCCATATTCTGCAGTGACTGCAGTAAGCGATGTTTTTATTGTAGATGAAAGAGAATTGGCAAACGCAGAAGCGGACTAAAGCCTTTCTTTCGAAAAGAAAGCCTTGGGAAAGAAAGTTTTTCGCTAACGCGAAAAATAAAACCCAGGGAAAAAATCTGCTCTGCCTCCCAACAATTCTTTTAAATAAAAACTAATTCTGGCTAATCAGATTAATCCAGTTCTACAACTAACCTGCTTTTTTTGGAATCAACACTCTTCACAAAAGAAAACATCCTCATCTTATACATAATGTCTTTTTCGCTTATCTTTCCCCTTGCTTCGCGTGCAATTTCAAGTGCCTTTTTCACTTCAATGTAATGCGTAAAAAGCGCCTCGCCTTTTTTTGAATCGAGGGCTGCCTTTTCCCCGAGGCGGGTTTTTGCCTCCAGCTGGTTTGAAAGGCTTTTCTGGAATTCTGAAAGCTTTTTTTCAAGCGAGGAACCTGTTTTTTTTGCTTCTTTTCCGAAAAATTCCTTTGAAAAAAATTCTTCAAATGCGTTCTGCAGGGAGCCGAAGCCCGCAGTTGTTTTTGCAGAAGCAAATTCAAACGGCAGAATGAGCTGTTCTGAATTTTTTTCCGCAATGACAGGCTTGATTTTTTTCAAATCAATTGTGTAAAATTCCCGGATTTTTTCCGCAATCTGGAGGAATTGCTTCTGTGAAAGGCTTTTTGCAGGCGCATCTTTCGGGATTCCGCATTCCAGCAGGGCCTCTTCGGCAACAACCGGCGCAATGTTGAAATTTTTTACAAGTTCCTTTACTATTTCAAATTCAGAAGAACTGAATTTTAAAAATGATTCGTGGGATGCGTCTAACGGGTCAGTGCCTTTTGAGCCCGATGCCTTGTAATCGGAGCCTTTCTGCAGTGTCCTGTCTTTCCATTCTTCCCTGTGAAGGACTCCGAGGATTTTCATTTTTTTGTCCGCGAGTATCACGTTGCCTTTTGCAAAAAGCTCGAGGATGAGGAAAAAGTCCTGGAATTCCAGAAAAACAACCCTGTCAAAGCCCTGCTGTGAAATTTTTAAAATTTTTTTTCCTTCAAGGTGCTTGCGCAAAAAACCGCCGAAGCCGGAAGAGGACTGTTTTGCAGGAATGGAATAATCCGACAGGAAGAGCGCCTGCGGCGCAATAATCAGGTCTTTCTGGCCCTGCTTCGAATGGAGCTTTGCCTTTAACCAGTTGTTTTCAAGCTCCTGAACCTTCCTTACCATGCTTGTTTCAATTATCTGCCTGGATTCGGCAACAGCATATGCAAGAGTCAAATTCGGTATCTGCATGAAAGAAACAGGCAAGTTTGAGTTTAAATAATTAATCCGTTAAGCAGCAGCCCGGGGATTCTTAATTCAGGTATTTCAGCATTATTTTTGCAAGCCCGGGCCTTTTCACTAGTTTTTTTCCAAGTATTATCAGCTTTGTCGGCTTGTCAAGGTCTGCGGAAGCGATTTTCATTACCTCTTCAATTGTAAGCGAGTCCGCAAGGTAATTGAAATCGTCATTGCTCAACTGTTCAAGCAGGTGCCTTACCCTCAGTTTTTTCTTCAATTCATTGCCCCTTGTTTCATACCAGAGCTTGTTGTATCGGGATAGGAATTTTTCTGAAAAGTCTTTTTTATGCACTGCCTCTGCCGCAACATTTGCTGCAAGGATTCCTGCTTCCATTGCAATCCCTATTCCCCCGCCATGGACAGGGTCTACATGATGGGCTGCATCTCCGGCAACAAGCAGGCTGTCCTTTGCCATGTTTTCCAGAAACCCGCCTACGGGAATTATTCCCGCATTTGCCTCTATAACCGAGCCTTTTGCAAGCCCTTGCCTTGAAGCAATGAATTTGTCAAGGTAATATTTTGCCGTCTCTTTCTGCATTCCGCCGATTCCAATGCCCACATTCGCAGTGTCTTTTCTTTTTGGGAAAATCCAGGCATATCCCCTTGGGGCAACGTCGGTTCCGAAATAAATATTCAAAACAGCTGGGTCGTAGCCTGAAATTCCTGTCATTTCATATTGGCAACCGGAATCGACATCAACAAGCTTGTTTGTAGTGTTCAGGCCGAGCTGCCTTGCAATAAGCGAATCAATGCCGTCGCAGGCAATAACCATGCCGCAGGAATACTGCTTTTCTTCTCCCCCGTTATTCACGCGGAGAAAAACCCTTCCTGGTTCGCGCCTTGCTTCTATTACGTCTGATTTTGCAATTATTTTTGCGCCTTTTTTCACAGCATCCATTGCAAGGTGCTTTTCCAGGATTTTTCTTTCAAGGATATAGCCCTGCAGTTTTTTTGATTTTAATGTCACTGAACTCCCGCTGGGCGAGAAAAGAGTTGCGCCGTAAATCTTGTGGACGCACCATTCCGGGCTTATTTTTAATTTTGCGCGCTTGAACCATGCAAGGCCCAGGCCTTCGGCGCATCTTTTCGGCGGGCCTATTTCCTGCTTCCTGTCAAGGCCGAGGACTGAAATTTTTTTTTCCGCAAGAGTCCTGCATGCAACCAGGCCTGCAGGGCCAAGGCCTATAACAATGACATCAAAGTGCTCCGGAGTCATTCTTTCAGCCCCTTTACGAGTTCGTTCGCGCCTACTGGGCAGATTAAAATGCAGGCCGAACAGTCAATGCATTTTGCATTGTCGATTGCAATGCGGGTTTCGTCGAGTTTTATTGCTGAAACAGGGCAGACCCCGACGCAGCCGCCGCAATAAAGGCATTTTTGAGGATTGTTTTTTGCTCCCATTAATATCACTAAAAAAGCAAGAATTTTAATTCAGGATTATAATTAAGTATTATGTTAAATACTTTTAAATCTTATTAAAAGTTGTTTTTTATGGAAAAAAAGGGGGGTTTTTTTGAAAAGAGGGCAGCAAGCCACGTGAAAAGCGCGGAATCGGCAAGAAAAGCGGGAATCCGTGCGCATAACGGGGCGGCTGAAGCCATGGGTGCAACAGCAATGGGCGCTGCCGAAAGGCTGGACGGAAAAGAGGCGGAGGAAAATGCGATTGCCCGCTGGCATTTGAAAAGGGCGCGGAGGCTGGAAAGGCTTGGCGGAATTTTCAGGATAGTGGGGCAGACTTTCAGGAGGCGCCGTTGATGTGCCTTGCAGTTCCAGGAAAAGTTGTTGGATTGAAGCGGAAGGGGAAAATCGCAGTTATTGATTACGGCCCTGAAAAGAGGGAAGCCGCAAACCTGATAAAGGCAAAAATAGGCGACAGGGTGATTGTGCAGCACAGGAATGTCGTGGAAAAAACCTAATTTTCCGGATTGGCAAGGCCAATGTTTTTCATTGTTGTTTTCTGCAGGTTTTTTAATTGTTCTTTTGAAAGGATTTCGATTGCGTTTTTCCAGTGCACTGAAACAAAATCGCCTTTTTCAGGGAGCAGGGAGAACTGGTTTTCAATTGTTTTTGTTTTTTCCTGCAGAACAAATTTTTTGTTCAGGGCTTTTAATTCAATGCCCTTTACGCGCAGCTTGCCGTTTGAAACTGCCCTGACTTCCGCCCATTGGATAAGGCAGTCTGAAAGGTTCCGGACAAGCGGCCTTAATTTGCGCGTGACAAAATTCACGTGAAGCACGTGAAGGGAATGGTGCGGAAGCGCGCCTTCCGGAAGGGAAATGGCTTTTTGTTCCGCAATTTTTTCCGGCAGGCCGTATTTTTCAAGATGCAGAATTGCCCGGCTGATGCCTGCGCGGGGAACATTTTCAAGAAGCCTGTTTCCAAGCCAGTATGCTTCCAGGACTTCGGGGTCAAAAACATTTTTGTTATTGGCGCGTGCAATCAAATCAAGATAGGAATGCAGCCCGAAAAAGGAGCCGAGCAGGTTTTTTATTTCAGGAATTTTTTTCTCTTCCGGATTTTTCAGGAATTTTCCGAATTCAAGGAAGGCTTTTTCTTTTCCGCAATAGCCGAGTTCGTTTGGAACCAGGGAATACCTGCATGCAAATTGCAGCGCCGAAGTTTCATTTTGTTGCGGCAAGAGAAAAACCCTTTGAGCGCAGGAAAGCGAGGAAATAAGAAGAGGCGAAGAGCAGGAGAATTGCAATGAGAGTGAGGGCAATTCCTGTTGCCTGGCTGAATGAAACAGCAGAGCCTATGAAAACCGCAGAAAGGAGCATTGTAATCGGCTGGCCGAGCATTAAAATTGCGGTTGCCTTTGAAACGGGAATGTGCTTCAGGCCGTTGTAAAATGTAAGCACAAATAACAGCAATGGGATTGAAGTGAGGAGAATCCACTGGAATTGCACTGGATTTACTGCCGTGAGAATCCCGAATCTGCCTGAAACCGCAATGAACAAAAGCAGTATCAGGGAGCCGAAAAACATCCTGCCGAAAGCCACAGTGTTCCCGTTCAGTTCCTTAAGAACGTGCTTTGAGAGCACGTTTTCCGCTGCCCAGAAAATAACCGCTGTTACAACAAGAAGTTCGGGAAGCCCGAATCCAGAAAACGGGAAAAGCAGGAAGTTGCCGAGCAGGAGAAGGCCTGCGGCAATGAGAAAGGTTTTGCTTATTTTTTCCTTCAGGAAAAGTATTGCGAATGCCGCTGCAAAAATAAAAAGCGTCTTGTGGAAAAAGCCCGCATTGACCGCGGAAGTGAGTTTCAGGGCGGAGAAGAAAAGCGCAAACGGGATGCTTCCGCCTATCAGGCCTATTGCCGCAAGCTTTGCCCATTGCTTTTTTGAAAGGCTTTTGAGGGAGGGAAAGTCCTTTGCAAGCAGGATTATTGAAATCAGGAAAACTGCAACAAGGGTATTTTTGAGCGCAGTGAAGGCGATTGCGTCTGTTTCCGCAACACCGAATTTATTGAGAAAAACAGAGAAGCCGCTGATTATTGCGGTAAGCACGACCAGAAAACAGGCTTTTTTTTCCGACAGCATGGAATTATGAATTTATAAAAACAATTAAAAAGCGCATTCCTTCAGCCAGTTTGCATCAGCAAATTGTTCTTTTCCCAAGGCTTCCTTACAAAGCAAAGCTTTGTGAGGCACAATGCAAACAAAGTTTGCGTTGCATCGAAAGCAATGCTTTTCAATGTCGCAAACCCAAAGTTTGCAATGTTCTTTTCAAGAAAAGGCCGATTTATAAAAACAATTAAAAAACAATTATTATCATGAAAAAAGTTTTTGTTTTCGGGAACCGCCTGCTGGAAGGGGATTCAATCGCATTGAAGGCTGCGGAAGAATTGAAAAATAAAAGGCAATCCGGGAAATTTGAATTCGAAGAAATCGAATCCCTGAACGATTTGGAAGAAATTCCCGATGAGCTTGTGATTCTTGATTGTGCGGAAGGGATTGAAAAAATCCGTGTTTTTGCCGATTTGAAGTTTTTGCGGGAAAAAAAAAATTTTTCCCTGCATGATTTTGACCTGGGAACAGAGCTCCTGCTTTTTGAAAAAATAGGGAAATTGCGGGGAAAAAAAATCCGCATTATTGCTGTTCCGCAGGGAATGCCGCTTGAAGAGGCTGTTAAAGGCGTTTCCAGTCTACTTTGAGAAAATGCGTCGAACAGGAAATGCATGGGTCATATGCCCGAATCAGTTTTTCTATTTCAAGTTCAGCCTTTTCCTTCTGCATTGAAAGCAGGCCCGGAATAAAGCCTTTGAGGTCTGCCTCTATGTTTTTTGAGTTCTGCTGCGTAGGGACTACAATATGGCCTTTTTTTATCAGGCCGTCGGAGCCTATTGAATAGGAATGGAAAAGCAGGCCCCTCGGGGCTTCAGTAACGCCTGTGCCCGTGCTTTCTTTTGGAATGGTTTTTTTCAATGGTTCCTGCCTTATTTTTATCCTGTCGAGTATCTGCAGGATTTCAATGCTTGAATCAATGGCCTGGAGCATTTCAACTGCCTGTGCGGCATTAATGTAAAATGGCGAAGTGTTCGGGAATTTCAATTTCAAATCCCTGATTATTTTTTTCGGCTCGTGGTACAGCTCGGCCTGGTTGAGGTTTATCCTTGCAAGCGCGCCTACAAAATATTCTTTCTGCGCAAACCTGGCCTGTGTTGCCGTTGCATAGGGAATTACCGACTCTTCCACATGCTCAAGGAATTTTTCTTCCGGAATAACAGTGCCGCTGCCGAAAAGGATTTTCCCTTCCAGCAGGGAATAGTTTTTTCCCGACAATGCGGCGTAATTTGCATTGCGGTCGAATCCCTTTTCCGGCAGGAAGCCTGCAAACAATTCTATTGTTTCAATTGCTTTTTTGCGCAGGTGCTCGAGGTCGTGCATGCAGTGCCCAAGCTCTTCCGCATTCGGGAACTTTGAAAATCCGCCTACTCTCACGTTCACTGTGTGATAGGCCCTTGCGCCAAGCACGTTCAGGGTGTCTGTCGCTGTTTTTTTGAAGTCAAGGCAGTCGTGGATATACTGGTGCTCTTTTCCGCTGAAATGGAGCGCGCTTTCCCTTCCAAGATAGTCCGGCAGGACCAGAAGGTAAAGGTGCAGGGCATGGCTTTTCAGGAATTCCATATTCGAGGAGAGTTCGCGCAGCAAAAAAACCTGTTCCGAGGGTTCAACACCGAGCGCTTTTTCGCATGCCTTTACTGCAGTATTCAGGTGCGAGGAACAGCAGAAGCCGCATATCCTTGACATTATAAGCGGGATTTCCTCGAAGCTCCTGCCAATTGCCATGTCTTCAAAAAACCTGTGGTTCTCGCTGATTCTGAATTCGCATTTTTCCACAAAGCCGTCTTTCAGCTGGACTTCGAGGCTTGCATGGCCTTCTATTTTTGTAATGTCATGCAGGGAAAAATGCTCATTGCCGTGCATTTGAAGCCTCCGCAAACGGGTCGGGGTTAAAGTATGTGAAAATGTTTTTTGTTTCCCCTTCTGTCAGGCCGAATTCCTTGAATAAACGCTTCAGGGCTGAAAAATTCGCGTCTTTTGTAAAGCCCCTGCAGCCTATGCACTGCGCCTTTTGGGACGGGCAGAGGGCATTGCAACCCGCATAACTGGCAGGGCCGAGGCAGGCTTTTCCTTCAAGCAGGAGGCAGGGATTTTCCTTTTCCTTGCATTCCTTGCAGACAGGGACATTTTCAAGGCGCGGGAAAAAGCCGTTGTGGAACTGGACAAGCACTTTCAAAAACTCTTTTTCGTTTATTGCACAGCCCTGCAGTTCAAAATCGACTTTTACAAAATCGGACAGCTTATGCACGGCTTCGAGCGGCTTTTTTACTGCGCGCTGCGGAAGCGCGGATTTTATTTTTTCTGGCAGGGCATTCCTAATGCCGGGAATTCCGGCAATTGTCGCGCATGCGCCCATTGCAACAAGGAACC
Source organism: Candidatus Iainarchaeum sp. (assembly GCA_028712575.1). GTDB lineage: Archaea > Iainarchaeota > Iainarchaeia > Iainarchaeales > JAGVNX01. The sequence continues at coordinate 949 of JAQTPU010000001.1, read as the reverse complement.
TGCTTCTTTCCCTTATTTTCTGCGCCTTTTCCAGGTCGTCTTTTCCCACAATGCTGCCCTCGACAAAGGCAATGTCGAGTTCCTGCGGGGGGTTTTTTTCGCGCAGCATCCTTGATTCCAGGATTTCAACAAAACCAAGGGCTTTTACGAAATCCCGGTTTAATTCCAGGACTGCAAGCTCGCAGCCTTCGCAGCAGGTAAGCGAGAAAAAACCCAGCCTTGTTTTTTCATGTTTTTTTTTGCTTTTCATAGGAATTTCCCGTTATTTCTTTTTGGATTTTTTTCCTTTTTTTGGTTTCACCGGGGCTTTGCCTTTTGAAGAAAGGCTTTTTGAAGAGGGGGCTGATTCAAGCTCTTTCTGCACGCGCAGGAGCATTGCATCGATGGAATCGAGCCTTTCCTTTACCGCGGAGAAAGCCTTTTTTGCGCTTTCAAATTGTTCCCCCGGCCCGAATTTTTTCATTTCGCCCTGAAAAATTTTTATTGTTTTTTCCGCAGATGCCCTTGATTTCTGCAGAAAGCCGACCTGCCTTTTCAGCAGTTCTTTCTCATCCGCCATTATTAATCCTCCTTCAGATGCATTTGCTCTAATTCCCGCCCTGAAAAAACAGGGCCGTTAACGCAGGCATATTCCCTGCCTATGTTGCAGTGGCCGCATTTTCCCACGCCGCAGTGCATAAGCCTTTCGAGAGAGGCGTAAATCTGCTCCGCCTTAAAGCCGTGTTTTTTGAATTTTGCAATTGCAATGTTCATCATTGCCTGCGGGCCGCACATCAGCACGGAAGTGTTTTCAACAGGCAGGTCGGCCTTGTCGATAAGGTCTGTCACAAAGCCCGAATGGCCCTTCCAGTTCCGGGTGGGAATGTCGACTGAAACAAAAACATTGAAGTTTTTCTGCTTTTCCCATTTTGCGACATCGTCTGCAAACAGGAGTTCGGAGGGCGACTTG
>JAQTPU010000042.1 GCA_028712575.1 Candidatus Iainarchaeum sp. | reverse complement strand
CAAGGTCTGACTCTGAAACAATGCCTTTCACCTGCTTTGAAAGCCCAAGGTCAATCTTTATGAGTTCCTGCTGTTTTTTTCTTACAAGGGATTTGTAATTTTCCTCAAGAATTTCGCGTTTCATGAATTTTTGCTCCGCAACTTCAAGCTCGTCAAGCAGCTGGCGCTTCTTCTGGAAAAGCGTGTTTGCCTTCACTCTCTGGAAATGCCCGCCAAGCAAGCCGAAAAAACCCGGGGATTCCTTTCCTGCCGGAACAGGTTTTTTTTTGAAAAAACCCCGGCCTGCGGCTCTTCCATGCAAAAAAAACCACAATAAAACAACTGCAATGCACAGGATTACAAGCAGAATAGCCGGAAAAATCCAGGCAGCCCAGGGATTAGAGGCTGTGCGCGGCATTGAAACAGCCATTAAAAAAAAAGTGTCCTGCATTTTAAGAAATAGAGATTCTTATAATAAAAGCCTTTCTGACACGCAAAAAAAAAGCATTCTGGAAAAAAGCCGTTTTATTTTTTTATTCCGACAATTGAAAAAAGCCAGACAGCGCTTCCTGCAAAAACAATTACGGCAATAAGAACATCAAGCAGGGCCCTTCCGACAAAATAATTGTAAATATACATGAAACTGGCAACCAGAAAAATAAGCGCAATAAGCGCCTCCACAGTAAGCCCTGTTTTATCTGAATCCACCATAATAACCAAATAACACCTGTAAAAAAACAAATAAAAAGGTTACTTTTGAAAGTTAACCAGTTATTTTTGGCTTGTTTTTTTTTGAATCTTCAAAATTTTTTGCTCTGCAGTTCCTTCAAAGCGTCTTTTGCAACCCACTGCGCTGCCTTTGAATCTTTTTCCAGGATTTTTTTTGCGCAGGCAATTGCCTTTTTGTTCAGGCGTTTGTTCCTTTTTCCAATCTGCCTCAAGGCCCAGTTCACTGCCTTTTTAACAAAATTCCTTTCATCAGCAGCCTCGCGCTTAATGATTGGAAAAAACTTTTCAAATCCCTTATCAGGGGCCTTTTTGTCATGCACTGCAAGAACAGCGATTAATGCAAAACCAGCGCGCTTTACAAACTCCTCTTTTCTCGCGCTCCATTCAACAGTCTTTTTCCATGCAAATCCAGTCTTGCCAAAAACCCGCATGCAGCACTGGTCGCAGACATCCCATGAATCAAAATCAGAAACCCATTTTTCCATCTGCTTTTCAGAAACTTCTTCGGGATTTTCAATCATGCAGGCAAGAATCCTTGCCTCATGAATTCCTGAATTCCAGAGTTCAAGCGCAAGCGCATGGTTTTTTTTGTGCTCTTTTCCTATTTTCCACAAAACAGGAATTGAAACCCCTAACGTGTTTTTTGAATTAATGCCGAAACGCGCCATTTCCTCCACACAGGCATTGTCAGCATGGCTTTTCAGCTCTGCAATTATTTCCTTTGAATTCAAGGTTTTCACTTAAAAAAATACCTACCCAATGCTTTAAAACCCTGATTTCCAAATTATTATATACCCCTAATTCAATTATTTAATTGCATAAAAAAAAAGCGGGATTTGGGCTCGTAGCCTAGTCTGGATAGGGCACCTGCCTTCTAAAGCCTTTTCTTGGAAAGAAAAGCCTTTTTTGGGAAAAGAACAATTTTGCTGCTGCAAAATTGGATTATTCCCAAAGCAAAAACGGCTGAAGGCAAGCAGGGGGTCGAGGGTTCAAATCCCTCCGGGCCCGCTTTCAATAAAATAGTTAACTTTTAAACCGTCTTGGGTTAATTTAAAAACCTTTTTGCCTGCTTTTTTATTATGAGGAAAGCATTATTGTTCTTTGTTATCCTGGGAATTTTGTTCAGCGCAAGCTTTGCTTCTGCCGGCTGTTTTTCCCAGGCAGTGAAATGGATTAGCCATCATGTTTATTATGCGCCGAATTACCATGCAACAACTTCCTATTACAGCGCTCCGAGAAACACCTATTATGTTCCGCCGCAGGGCTGTTATAACGGTTGTTCTGGCTGCGGCTGTGCAGGCACAAGCTATTATCCCCGCGGCTACTACAATGTTTTTTCCGGTTCGGGCTATACTTATTCAGGGCCAGTAGTTGCCTATGACTGATTTTTTTGATTCAATCAAAAGCTTTTTTAATTAACCCTGCTTTTTGTTTTATATGGCCAAAAAAATAAGCATCCGCAGGGCAAAAATTTCTGATGCAAAAAAAATAAAGGAATTAATCTCGCATTATGCGGCAAAAGAAAAATTATTGGACCGTTCCCTTATAAGTATTTTTGAGCATCTGCGCGGATTTATGGTTGCAGAGGAGGAAGGCAGAGTAATCGGCTGCTGCTGCACCCATATCTGCTGGGAAGGCCTGGGAGAGGTGAGAAGCCTTGCTGTTGCAGAGGGAAAAACAGGCCTCGACATTGGCACTACTCTTGTAAGGGCCTGCTTAAAAGAGGCAAAAGAACTCGGCCTGAAAAAGGTTTTCACTTTAACTTATGTTCCGGAATTTTTTTCAAAATGCGGCTTCAAGGAAATAAAAAAAGAAGACCTGCCGCACAAAATCTGGCACGACTGCATTCACTGCGCAAAATTCCCCGACTGCGACGAAACAGCAATGATGATTGAAATATGAAAGTGTTAAAATGAAAAAGGATTTTGTTGCAACAGCACTGATTTTTGATGCGCAAAAAAGAATGTTAATGGTTGACCATAAGCGCCTTGGGTTATGGCTTCCGCCCGGAGGCCATGTAGAGGAAGAAGAAACACCCGAAGAAGCCCTTGTCAGGGAAGTGCTTGAAGAAACAGGCTTTGAAATTGAAGTTACTGGCGACTGCTTCAAGGAAACAGAAAAACCAGGGCATATACAGCCGCTGATAATCCCCTTTCACATACAAACAGAGGATATCCTAAAAGATTCGCACAGGGATTTTGCGCATGAGCACATTGATTTGATTTACCTGTGCAAAATAACAGGCGGAAAAATTTTCCACAACAAGGCAGAGCACCATGACATAAAATGGTTTTCAATAGAAGAAATGAAAAAACACCCCAGGGTTACAAGAGACACTCTTGCGCTTGCGGAAAAAGCCCTGAAATAGGCTTGGAAAACGTTTTTAAAGATTACAAGGCATATCAGATATTATGAAACTGGAATTCAATTGGTACTGGGGCTGCCTTGGGTTTTTGGGAATTCTGGGGTATATTTTGAAAGATCCGCTTTATTATGTTTTCTTTGTTTTCCTGATTTTTTTTGCAGAACCCCTTGTAAAGCCGAAAAAGAAGGCCTGAAGCCTGCAGAAGACAAATTTAAATTTGAATTGCTGATTATTTGTTCTTATGGATTTCAAAAAAGACCTTGTAAAAGAGCTTGCCAAGGGCCTTGAAAAGCGGTTCAGCGAGGAACAGCTTTCTTTTTTTATCGAGTCCCCAAAGGATTCAAAAATGGGGGATTTTGCACTGCCCTGCTTCAAGCTTGCGCCAGCCCTGAAAAAGCAGCCAGTGGAAATCGCAAAAGAACTGCAGGCAAAAACAACCCTTCCCAAAAACTTTGAAAAAGCAGAGGCCGCAGGCCCTTATTTGAATTTCTTTTTGAAAAAGCAGAATCTCGCGGAGCAAACCCTCAAACTGGTTTTCAGGCAGAAGGAAAAATTTGGAAAAAGCAGATTTTCAAAAAAGAAAATAATGGTTGAATATTCCGCGCCCAACACAAACAAGCCCCTGCATTTGGGCCATATGAGGAACGATTCTATAGGCATGTGCATTTCAAAGGTGCTGGAAGCAACTGGAAACAAGGTTACAAAAGCGGATTTGTTCAGCGACAGGGGCATTCACATCTGCAAGAGCATGCTTGCATACAAGAAATGGGGCGAGGGAAAGACTCCGCAGAAGGAAAAAATAAAAGGCGATCATTTTGTAGGAGATTATTATGTCCTGTTTGCAAAAGAATCTGCACAGAACCCTGCTCTTGAAGATGAGGCAAAAGAAATGCTGCAGAAGTGGGAAGCCGGGGACAAGGAAACAAGGGCTTTGTGGAAAAAAATGAATTCCTGGATTCTGGCCGGCTTCAGGCAGACATATAGGCGCTTTGGAAGCAAATTTGACGTGGAATTTTTTGAATCCGATTTTTATGACAAGGCAAAGCCGATTCTGGAACTGGGAATTAAAAAAGGGGTTTTTGAAAAAAATGATGAAGGCGCGCTTGTTGCAAAGCTTGAGCCCGGCCTGCCTGACAAGGTTATTCTGCGCGCCGACGGGACAAGCATTTATGTTACAAACGACCTTGCCCTGACAAGACACAAGTTTGAAAAATTCAGGATTGACACCGCCCTTTGGGTTGTTGCAAGCGAACAAAACCTTTATTTCCAGCAATTGTTCAAAATTTTTGAAAAACTCGGCTTTGCATTTTCCTCCAAATGCGCACACCTGTCATATGGAATGGTTTTCCTGCCTGAAGGAAAAATGAAATCCAGGGAGGGACGGGTTGTTGATGCGGACGATTTGATGGATGAAATGGCTTTGCTTGCAGGGAATGAAATCAAAAAAAGGCACAAGGGCCTGAAAGAAAAAGAAATTTTTATTCGAAAGGAAAAAATTGCGCTTGCTGCAATCAAGTTTTTCCTTTTGAAGATTGATGCCGCAAAAGACATGGTTTTTGACAGTGAAAAAAGCATTGCCTTTGAAGGGGAAACCGGGCCTTATGTCCAGTACACTTTTGCACGCGCAAAAAGCATTCTCCGCAAAGCAAAAAAAACGGCTTTTGCCAAAGCAAAGTTCGGCCTGCTCAAAGAACCTTCTGAATCAGGGCTTGTTTCACTGCTTTCAGAGTTTCCGGAAATCGTGCAGAAAACAGCCTCGCATTTAAGCCCGCACATTCTGTGCCATTATCTCATAGGGGTTTCTGAAAAATTCAATTCCTTTTACCATGCAGTCCCTGTCCTGCAGGCAGAGGACAAAAAAATTGTTGCCGCGCGCTTGGCGCTTGTAGCAGCAACTGCACAGGTCCTGAAAAATGGATTGGAATTATTGAACATTGAAACACTGGAAGAGATGTGAATGCTTCTTTCACGCGCCATAAAAATCCTTTTTTTACTCCAATTCCACGTTGTCGCGCATGTTGCTTCCGCGGACTGCTTCGTTCTCTATTTTCCTGATGTCTGCCTCGAATTTTGCGATTTCAGATTTTTTTTCATGAATTGAATCAAGAAGCTCTTCCTCTTCTTCAGGATAAAGCATGCCTGATTTTTTTTTCTGTGCAAGCCTTTTTTCAAGGTTTGCAATCAGAATCCCGATTTTTTTTATTTCCAATTCCAAAGCCCTTTTTTCGTCCAATACAAAAACCCCCTGTAAGTTTAACCTGAAAATATTCTTGGAAATAAGATTTTTATTCCAATGCCTCCTCATCCTCTTGCTTCCATGCAGGAGAGACAATGCACAAAAAAGCCAAGTCTTTTCTTCCGGTATTCTTAATCCTCTGTTTTGCATCTGCAGGAATAAGAATCGCCATTCCCGCCTTCACTTTTGCTTTTTCCCTTCCAATTTCAATTCTGCCAGTTCCTTCCAGAATAAAATACATTTCAGTGCTTTTCAGCCTGTGCCACAAGGAAGTTTTGCCTTTCTTCAAGCGGGCTTCTCCAATGCAATAAGGCAAATCCAGCTTGTCATAAACAGGATGGAAAAGACTCCTGAAAATAGTTGCATCGCCTGCAACAAACGGCTCTGCCTTTTTCAAATCCCTTATAGGCATTTTTTCACTCTAAAAAGATTGCCGGTTTTAACGGTTTTGCTTTTCCAGCCTTGTTTTGAGGGTCGTATTTTTCCTTGTCGTTTACTGCGAATGCTTTTGCTTCAAGGCCTGTTTTTAATGCAATTGAGGGAAGGTTTTCCTGCAAAACATTTTTTTCCGGCGGAATGCAGTATAAAAACACTTTTTTCGGCTGAAGGCCTTTGCTCTTCACCATTTTCACAACATTGTTGATGTCTTCAACAAGCTTGTCAAGCGCTTTTTCCTCCTCTTCGAATTTTGGATTGATTTTTTTTTCGTCTGCTTTCGGCCATCCTGAATTTGAAACAAAGCCTTTGTTTCCGAGTTCTGCAAAAAGCTCTTCCGCAATATGCGGGCAGAAAGGCGCGAAAAGCCTGATAAAAGACTCAAGTGTTTCCCTGCTTTCTTCCGGCTGGAGTGATTCAAGCAGCCTGCGGATTTTGATTACTGCAATGTTGTATTCGAATTTTTCAATTGCCCCTGAAATTTCCTTTATTCCGGAATTTATTTTGCTTTCGCTTTTTTCACTGCTTTTTCCTTTTTTAACTGTTTCAAAATAATCCACTACTTTTCTTATGAATTTTGCAGTTCCGTCAATGCCTTCATCGCTCCAGGCAAAATCCTTGTCGGGAGAGGCGACTGAAACAAGGTAAAAGCGGAGAATATCAGCCGAATACTTGTCAATCATTTCAATCGGATTGATTACGTTTCCCCTTGATTTTGACATTACAAAGCCGTCTGCTCCGTGAAGCATTCCCTGGTTGAATAAGGAGGGGAATGGCTCGTCTATTT
>JAQTPU010000041.1 GCA_028712575.1 Candidatus Iainarchaeum sp. | reverse complement strand
TCTGCAAAAGCAGTGTCAAAGAAGGGAATGCGTGTTTCGATTGTGAAGTGCATGGAAGTGCGGTCAACGCGCTGGAACTGAGTGCGAGGAAGGTCTTGGATAAAACAAGAGATTTTTTTGGAAATTGCAGAAGGGGAAAGGGATTGGAATTCTGGATAGCCTGCGAATAGTTCATCCGGCCCTTCTCCGCAAAAAGCAAGGCGAAAACCATGCTCACGCGCAGTTTTGGAAATGAGATAGGAAACTGCGGAGTTGCGGATAATGTTTGGTTCAAAAGTTTCTGCGAGAAAAACAATTTTTGGGATTATTTTTGCAAGCTCGGATTCTTTTGGAGGAGAAGAATAAAAAAAAGGAATGTTTTTCTCATTGCAAAAACGCTTTGCAAAAACAACATCAGGAGAAGAAGGAAAACCAACAATTACAGCAGAAACAGAAGAATGAAACTTGCGGGCTGTTTCCAAAACAGCTGCACTGTCTATTCCGCCGGAAAAAAACACTGCTATTGGCAGGTCAGTGTCTAGGCGTTTTTTTATTGCAGAATCAAATAGAGCCCTTAGTTTTGAAATGCTTTTTTTCAGGGAAACTGTTTTTACAGGAAAAGGAATTGAATGGTATTTGGTTAAAGAGCAGTTTTGCATGTAATTGCCGGGTGGAAAGGAAAAAATTTCTTTTATTTCCTTGAATTGGGCTAATTGTTTTATTTCAGAGGCAAAATGAAAATTTTTTTTGGAGTCAATTGCATAATAAAGCGGTTTTACTCCATAAGGGTCTCGGCAGGCAAAAAAAGCATTTTTTTTCCTGTCAAAAATAAAAAATGCAAACATTTCAGAATCAATTTTGGAGCACATTTTTTTGCCATATTCTTCATACAAATGAACCAAAACCTCTGAATCAGAAGCAGTTTTGAACAAATGCCCCTTTTCAATCAACTCTTTGGTTAAAGAATTGAAATTAAAAATTTCCCCATTAAGAACAGCAAAAACAGTGTTATCTTCATTGGAAACAGGCTGGACAGCATTATCCCTGTCAACAATTTCCAAACGATTACAACCAAGAGCGCAGGTAGGGAAATAGAGGGATTCAAACAGGGAAAAACCGCGGTGTTTTACTCTTGAAAGGCTCTTTTTGAGGATTTTGGGATTAACGTTTGGGCCGAAAATAGCTGCAATTCCGCACATAAAAAAAAGAAAAGAAGAAAAGGAATAAAAACATGGCTTGGAAAGTGCTTTTTGTTATTAGCGGAAACTTGGAGTCTGAAAGCATTTATAAAGGACTTTTGCAGTTATTATTTTTATGATTTACAGGCGCCAGAAGCTTTTGCTTCAGATAATAAAAAGGCTTTCAGAAAAAGGGATTTCTTCAAAAACTTATTTAGTCAAGGCTATTTTTTTGTTGAGGCAAAAACTGGGTTTTGAAAAAGTAGCCTATGATTTTTTCCCGTATAAACACGGGCCCTTTTCAAACGAAATATACAAGGATTTTAATTTTTTTGAAGCCCAAGGCCTGTTTGATGAGGAAAAATTGTCCTTAACGGAACAGGGAGAAGAATTTGTAAAAACCATTGAGACGAATGAAACAGTGCTTTCCGGCTTGGAAAAAATTGTTTCTGAATACTCAAACTTGAATGCGCTGATTGGCTTTGTTTATGAAAAATATCCCGAATTCACAGTCAAAAGCGAAAAGATTCAGAGAAAAGAACAATCAGGGAACGGGATTTATTCAATTGGATATGAGGGCAAAACAATTGACTGCTTTTTGAACCAATTGATTCAAAACAAAATCTCCCTGTTGGTGGATGTAAGGAAAAATGCTTTCAGCATGAAAAAAAGCTTTTCTAAAAAAAGCCTGGAAAATTATCTTAAAAATGCCGGCATTGGCTACCTGCACCTGCCTGGGTTTGGGGTTGATTCGGAAAAAAGAAAAAAACTTGAAACAAAACAGGATTATGCCAATCTGTTTGCGGATTATAAAAAAAATCTTGATTCTAAAAAAACAGAAATAATTATGCTTGAAGGGCTTGGAAAAAAACAGAAAATTGCCTTGATGTGTTTTGAAGCAAACAAAGATTATTGCCACCGCGGGGTTTTAAGCGATTTTTTGAATCAAGAGGTTGTTCACATTTGATTGAACTCAAAAATCTGGTTGTGCTGGGCCAGGGGGCGCCAAACAGCCTTAGGGACGGAAGAATATCAAGATGTGTTTGTGCTTATTCAAAAGAACACGGGCTTGTAAGGCTTTATCCTATTCCAAAAGCACTGCTCAGGCAATGGGATGTTTTCGATGCAACAGTTGAGGCAAACTCACAGGATCACAGGGAGAACACTTGGAAAATTTTTCATTCCAAAGAAGACTGGCAAAGAATCCATAAATGGATTATAAAAAAGGGAGAATACCCCAAAAAAGAAAGAACAAAACTTATTGAATCTCTTGCAAAGGATAATCTCGGCGATTTAATAAAAAATGGGAAAAGTTTTGGAATAATTGAACCAAAAATAACTGGTTTTGAACTGGCAAAACAGAATGAAACAACTTCAATCCAGACAACAATTTTTGATTTGGATTACCAGATCATTAACCAAAATGAATTCAAGTACAAGCCATATGTTACTTACGAATGCACGGCCGAATGTTCCTGCAAAAATCCTGTTCACAGGCAACAAATTGTCGAATGGGGCTGTTATGAGTGGATGAGAAAAAACCCAAACAGCGAGGAACACTGCGAAAAAGTCTTTGAAAACCTTCAGCTCACAAACAAGGATTGGAAAAAATACTTTCTTGTCGGCAACATCCACAAAAGCCCAAAAACATACATAATCGTGGGAGTGCTGAGATACAAAAACAAGAGTTAAACATTGAACAATTTCTCGTTTTTGTGCATTAGCTCGATTAAAAGCTTGTCAGTCTTGCTAAGCCTGTGCTGGGCGTCCCTTTTTTTCATCTTATCTAAAAATCTAATGGCATCCTTGCCATACAAAGTCGGAGTTGCCATAATTGGTTTAGTATGCGAGCGGGAAACCCTTGCCTTTTAAGGCAAGGATGAGAGCGAGCTTATCTGTTTCTTTGTTCTTTTTTTCTCTAGCGCGACGCGGCGCTGTCGCGCCGCTTTGGAGCCGCGCTGGAGGTTTTTGTATAAGCGTACAAATCTTGTTGGCGGCAGCCATAGTGTTTATGACTGCATATATCATTTAGAGTGGTGTCCTAAATATAGATTTACTGCTTTGAGAAAAGAGTCAAGTAAGGCAGACATGGAAACTATTTTGAAACAGGTTGCTTCAGAGCATGAAATGATTATTGAAGAACTGGCCTAAAATGAACAATCAATTTTGCGGAGCAAAATTGTTTCTTTCCCAGGGCTCCTTGCAAAGCCAATGGCTTTGTGAGGCCTCGCAAAACCTTGTTTTGCAAGGTTCTTTTCCAAAGAAAGGCCTTAGTATTGCTTTCCAATGTAAACAACAACTTTTGCCGGCTTTCCGCAGATGATGCATTTTTTGCTTCCAAAGGCCTGTTCCTGCTTGTCTATGCGCCTGCCCCTTACTGTTGCGCCTATTTCTTTTTCGACTATTTCCGCGCAGTGCGCGCCGTCAAGCTCTGTGGAGCAGAAATTTGCCCTTGCAAAGCCCCTGCAGTTCACAATTTTTTCAAGCTCTTTCTTGTCTGCTGCATCATGAACAATATTTTTGAATGTTTCATCGGCCTGTTTTTTCAGATTTTCCGAGAGCTCTTTTGAATTAACAGCGATTTCCTTTTCCAGACTGCTTAATTTTATTGTTTTCTTTTTCCCGTTATCGCGCCTGTACAGGACAATTTCCTTTTTTTCAAGCTCCTTCGGGCCGAGCTCCAGTCTTAAAGGAACTCCTTTCATTTCCCAGAAAAAGAATTTTTCTCCCGGCATTTTGTCGCTGGAATCTATTTCAACCCTGTAACCCGCGTCGAACAAATCATTGCGCAATTTTTCCGCTGTTTTTTTGACTTCGGGGTTTTTATGGCCGGCAATCGGCACAATTATTATCTGCAAAGGGGCAATTTCAAACGGAAACCTTAATCCCTTATTGTCGCCGTGGAAAGCAACTACTGATGCGAATATCCTGCTGATGGCAGGGCCATAGCAGGTGTTGTAAACAAGCTCTTCTTTTCCTTCTTCATTGGTGAATTTTTCATTGAATGCCTTTGCAAAATGCGTGCCAAGCATGTGCGTGGATGGCTGCTGGATTATTTTGCCGTCAGGCATTATTGTGTCTGCTGCGAAAGTGCTGTCTGCGCCTGCAAATTTGTCCCACTGAGGCCTTTCAAAAAACAGGAATGGCACTCCGAAAATGCAGTGCATTACTCTTTCGGCTGTTTCCATGTCCCCAAGGACATTCTGGTATGCCTCTTCTTTTGTTGCAAACCCGTTGTGTGTTTCAATCCAATAAAATTCCCTGCTTCTAAGGAAGGGGCGGGTGGCTTTTGTTTCATATCTCCAGACCTGTGCCCTCTGGTATGTGCGGAAGGGAAGGTCTTTGTATGAGCGGATCCAGATTGAGAACATGGGGTAAAAGACTGTTTCTGAAGTCGGCCGCAGGGCGTATTTTTCCTCCAGTTTTTCTCCAGCGCCTGTTTCCGTTACCCAGAACACTTCTGGAACAAACCCTTCCACGTGCGCAGATTCCTGTTTCAGGTTTTTTTCCGGAATCAAAGCCGGAAACCAGTATGGCTTATGGCCTCTTTTCTGCAAATCCCGCTCGTAATAACCATACATTGCTTCCATGCATAAAACAGACCAGGGCTGGAAGACAATGAACCCTTTTATGTTGTTGCGCAAGTCCGCAAGCTCTGCTGCGCGGATTATTTCTGTGAACCATTCGGAAAAGTTTTTTTCCTTGTCAATGTTAAAAGTGATTTTCTGCGCAGGCTCTTTTTGTGCGGCAACTGGCTTTTTTTCTTCCTTCATTTTATCCCACATTGGTGAATTGGTGTTCGGCGTATTGCTGGGCTTCCCTTGTCCTTTTTTTTGAATTTTTGAAGTCCTCGTATTCTTTCCAGGCTTTTTTTCCTGTTTCGCCGCGCAGGATTTTTATTATAAGCTGCCTTGGCACTGGAATGTTCGGGCTTGTTGGCGAGTAGTCAATAAGTGCAATGTCGTTTTCCTTTATTTTATCGCCCAGGCTTTCTTTCACTGCAACAGTGATAAGGTTTTCGTCCCACATCATTACCATTGCCTGCACGCTCGAATCAGTGCCGATTATTTCCTTTTCGCCGTTTCTGAAAACTTTTATTACTTTTCCCACATGAAACATGAAACCACCAAAATCCGCCAAAATTTTATGAATTCCATTAAATTATAGGATATTAACTGTTTTTAATTAATAAAGCCAGTGTCGGCAAATAGGTTTTTAAACAGTAGTGTAGAAAATTAGGAATACAATTATTTTTGCCGCGAGGTGGAATAAAATGCCAAAAAAGAAAATCGAAGAAGATGAAGATGATTTTGAATCTGACGAGGATTCAGACTCCGACAGTGACGACGACGAATACGACGAAGACACTGACGATGAGGATTCTGACTTCGGCGACGACGAATAAACAAATTTTTTAATCTTTAATTTTTTTAATTTTTTTGATTCTTTTTCTGTTTAGTAATGGCTATTCTCAGATAAATGGCTGGTCTTCAACAGCCCTTTTGACTTTTTCCAGTGCCTGTTCATAAAGCAGGGCTGTTTCTTGGACGGTTCGCTTTATTTCAGCGGCAATTGAAGGAATGGTTTTTTCTTCCCCCTCAATCCCGAAATGTTTTTTGATTATTGCGCTTTCAACAGGCGGAAGATTGTTGACAATTTCAATGAGCCTTTCAGGGTTTATTCTTTGCAACTGCCTGTAAACTGAAACAACAGTTGTCCTGTCAGTGCCTCTTAAAAACTGCCTTGAATATGTAATTCCCCGCTCTTTCCATGCAAGCCGCAGGTCGTATTTGACTCTTGCCCAATGCCTTTTCAATCCTTCAGACATTTTGCGAAGTTCTTCGGGAGTGTGTTTTCTGCCCTTGTTTGCAAGCGAAATTTTTCTCCGAGTTTCAGGGCTGATTCTTTGCCCTTTTTTGGCAGCAGATAATTTCCGTCTGTGTTCTGCAGAAAGAACTTTTCCCTTTTGTGCCGCCGACATTCTTGCCCTGACTTCAGGAGTGTGCTTGTAGCCTCTATGCCCAAGAGAAATTCTTCTTCTTACCTCTTGAGGAAGTTTTCTGCCTCTGAGTGAGGCTGCAATTTTGTCTTTTGTTGCCTGGGACAATTTTTTTCCAATCTGCCACTCGGACATTTTTTTTCTTGTTGCTTTGGAAGGCCGCAGTCCAATTCTTGATTTTGACATTTTGAGTCTGGATTCAGGAGTGTGCTTTTTGCCCAAGTGAATTGCAGCAAGCTTTGCCCTTGCCGCAGGGCTCATTGTTCCGCCTTTTACAGGAGCCATTTTTTTAACCCCTAATATTTTTCCCTGTGGAGAACGCTCCGCAGGCTTCTTTTTGGGACAACAAGAGTGTTTCCATCAATCCAATACTGGGTTTTGTCGTCAGCCTCTGGCGGTTTTCTTTGCCCTGCACAACAATAAATTCCAATGGCTGCAAATTGCGCGCAGTTGGGCTTAATCCGCCTGCCTCGGCGCATTTTTCAAGGGTTTTTGCAGGAATTTCTTTTTCAGAAAACCTGCGTATTGTCCTGCGCTTTTTAATTGCGTCAAAAGCCTTCATGC
>JAQTPU010000040.1 GCA_028712575.1 Candidatus Iainarchaeum sp. | reverse complement strand
TTTCTATTGCCAGAAGGGCATTCGGGCTTTCCGCAATTCCGTCTGCTGTTGCAAAAACACTGTTTTCCGAGCAGGGCTTCAATGCCAATTGCGCGCCTTCCGGCCTGTAAAAAACATTGCTGTAAAATACAGTGCCGTTCCGCGTGTTCTCGTCGGCAATTTCAAAACAGCCCTCTTTTTTGGAATCCGCTTTGTAATACGGCAGGTCATTGCCCAGGGCGTCTTTGCATCCCTGGCTTGATGCAAATTCTTCCCACAAGCCGGCGTTTTCCGCTGCAGGCCAGAATTCATAATTGCCCTTGAACAATTTGTATGAAATTCCCTGCTGTGCTTTTTCCGAATCAAACGCCGCAATGACAGGCACAGGGCTGCCGGGAAATAACCTGATTGTTGTGCCTGTTTCTTCCCCGAATATCCCTTCTATCCGGATCTCGTTTCCTACAATGGGCTTGTCGCCCTCCAGAAACGCTTTGTCAAGATAAGCGTCTGTTTTTGCAGTCTGCATGCCTATGGCCCTGCCGTCCCCTGTATACAATTCAAACCTTGCAAATGGCTCTCCGGAGGGGCTTTTCGATATTTCCGCTATTTTCATCTGCAACTGCTTTCCGGAATATTTTCCGTTTCCATCAAGCCATTCAGTCCTCTGGCCTTCTTTGTAGTAATGCTGGCTTCCGTCAATCTGCAGAAAAACCCCTGTAATTTCACTGCCTGTTTTATCCAGTTTCAGTACAGTGCCCCTTGTTTCCCCTGTGTTAAGCGTTTCGAATTTGCCTTCAACCGCTGTTTTGACTGTTTTTGCGCCTGTTCTTGCCGAGGGCAGTTCCTGCGAAATCAATATCGGGCTTCCCGAATTTTCAAATTTTATCCCGTAATCCCTTGCAGTTTCGCTTCCAATCCGCCCGTTGAACGGCAGATAGTAAAACAGGTTTTTTTCAGCATCGGAAATTTTTGCCAGTGTTATTTTGATGAGAATATTTTTGTTTTTCCTTTCCATGTGCAATTCCCAGGAATATTTTCCGCTTGTGATATATTCCGGCTCAAAAGTTATCCTGTTTTCGAGCAGCAATTGCTTTAACGGCGTTGAATTTGAATCGAACCACGCAGGCGCCTCCAAAAAGCCCTGCTGTCCGGCAAAGTCATGCAGAAAATTTTCGCTGTAATTGTCCCCAATCAGGTTTGCGGTGAATTTATTGTCATACTCCATTTCGCAGGAATCGCAAAAAAAGGAATTTCCTGAACTGTCGTCTATTTTTTTTATTTTCTTCATCAGGGCAATTGTGAACTGCACGGGGTCGCAATAAATTTTTTGGCAAGCATTTTCAGGCAGTTCATTTTCCCCATTGCCCCAGCCCCAATAAAAGCGCACCTTTGGAAGCGCATTTTTTCCAGTTTTTCCGGTTTCGCCGGCTGCCGAAACGCATTCAGCAGCTTCCAAGCAGTCCTGCGGGCAGTTTTCAAAGGCCTCGCCTTCCGAGCAAAAAGAATCGCCGCAAACGCTTTCCTGCCGTGCAAATCCGCAATTCCCTTCAGCGCATTGAAGGGGCGGGCTGCATTTTGGAGCTGTTGAGCATTTTCCTTCAGTGCATTGCGCAACAGCGCAGGAATCATCTGCATGGCAATCGCCGGCTTTCTGGCACTCCGGAGCCTGCGCCGGCTGCTGGAAACAGCCGCTTAATGCGATAATTGCGATTAAAAAAATTGCGGAAATAAGCGCTGTTTTTGCTTTTCCTTGGCTTGAACAGGATTTCATTTTTTGCCCTTTTTTTTTGTTATTTACTTAATAAAAGTAGTTTTATTTAATTATTTGTTTTAATTGTTATTTGAAAGCCCCATGAATATTGAAAAAATCCGCGCGGATTTCCCTGTTTTGCAGAAAAAAGTGGACGGGAAGCAGTTTTCCTATTTTGATTCCGCCTGCACAACCCTGAAGCCCAGGCAGGTGCTTGACGCAATGAATGCGTACTACACTGAATACACTGGCTGTGCAGGCCGTTCTGTGCACAAATTTGCAAGGCGGACTGAAGAGGAATTTGCAAAAGCCCGTTCAAAGGCCGCAAAATTCATCAATGCGCCCCCTTCGGAAATAATCTGGACAAAAAACACGACAGAGGCAATCAACCTTGTTGCCCATGGCCTCAAATTCAATCCAGGCGACAGGATTATTACCACGAACCTTGAGCACAGTTCGGGCCTGCTGCCCTGGCAGGCAGTTGCGGAAAAAGGCGCTGTTCTTGATTTTGTCTTATGCAGCAAGGAAGGCGAATTCAACCCGGAGGATTTCAAAAAAAAGCTTGGCAGGAAAACAAGGCTTGTTTCAGCAATCCATTCTTCAAATGTAACTGCAACAACCTCCCCCCTGAAGGAAATTGCAAAAATTGCCCATGATGCCGGAGCGCTTGTCCTTGCCGACTGCGCACAGTCAGTGCCGCATTTCCCAATTGACGTGAAAAGCCTGGGAATTGATTTTCTTGCATTTTCAGGCCACAAAATGCTTGGCCCCACAGGCATTGGCTGTTTATACGGCAGGGAAGACCTGTTGAAAAAGCTGAATCCCATGCTTCTGGGCGGAGAAACAATCAAGGACGCAACTTTGCAGGCCCATGTCCTGGAAGACCTGCCGGACAGGCTGGAAGCGGGCATACAGAATTATGCCGGCGCAATAGGCCTTGGAGCCGCAGTTGATTATCTGTCAGGCATTGGAATGCAGGACATTGAGGATTACGAGAAAAACATTTCCAAGGCGCTTGTTGAAGGGCTCCTGGCAATTCCGCAGGTTTCCCTTCTGGGGCCGAAAGATTTCAAAAAAAGGGGTTCACTAGCATCCTTTAGCGTGAAAGGAATGGAACCACATGACATTGCGCTGATGTTAAACGACAGGAATTTTTTCCTGCGCTCAGGAATGCACTGCGCCTATCCGATACACAAATTCCTGGGCCTGCCAAAAGGATCAGTGCGCGCTTCGCTTTATTTATACAATTCCGCGGATGAAGTAAAACTTTTTATAGAGAACCTATCCCAAATAATAAAAACATTTTCCTAGGCAGGTGCTTGAATGGTTTTGTGTCTTGTTGCATTGCTTGTTTTTGCCGTTTTGAGCATCTGGTCGGCAAAATACCGCGTGCTGGCAAAAGAGGCCTTTGGCTGTGTTGCAAAAATGGTAACTTTCAAGCCCTGTGATGTCCGGCTTGAAACAAAAATAAAGGCAAAAGTGGCCTCAAAACTCATGATTGTTCCCGCGCTTGCGCGTTTTTTTTACAAATATTTCAAGGCGCTTTCCTGGGCCTTTACAATAGCATTTTTTGCAAGCCTTGCATACTCCGCCTACAGCATCTACAATCTTCTTGTTTTCGGGACATGCACTCCCGGAGAGCCGTGTGCAATAACCGGCTTTGCAGGCCTGTGCATTCTAGTGATTGAACAATACGCGGCTTATGCAATAATCGCAGTAATGATAATTGCAGTGGCTTATTTCCTGCTGAAAAAGCAGAAGAAAGAAAAATAATTCCTATGCCGAAAGAAAAAACTTCAGCACTGCTTTCTTTTTTTGATTCAGGCACAAACAAATTCTACAAGCTTTCAAAAACAAAAGACCTGCCCTGCCTTGAAATTTCAGGCATCAGGATGCACTGTGTTGAAAAGGGAGTAAAAAAAAGCACTGAAACAATGGCCCTCCAAATAACGCCTCTCAAGGGAATTGTCCTTGACACCTGCGCAGGCCTTGGCTATACTGCAATCAAAATCGCGTCTTCTCCCCTGGTTGAAAAGGTTTTCACTTTTGAAATGGACCCGAACGTAATTGAAATAGCAAAGCTCAATCCCTTTTCAAAAGAGCTCTTTTCATGCAAAAAAATTTTTCTCTCGAATGAAAACGTCTTTGAAGGAATAAAAAATTTTCCCGGCGGCTATTTTGACAGGATTCTTCACGACCCCCCGAGATTTGCGCTTGCGCGCGAGCTTTACGGCAGGCCTTTTTACTGCGAACTTTTCAGGGTTCTAAAAAAAGGCGGAATCCTTTTTCACTACACAGGCAGCCCCGGAGAAAAAAAAGGCATTGACTTCCAGGGGCAGGCAATAAAGCGGCTTAAAGAAACGGGTTTTTCATGCCTTGAAAAAATTCCCGAAGCCCAGGGCATCAGGGCCCGCAAACCCTGACAAACATTTTTATTTAATAACATTTTGCTTTTCTTTTTTATTATGGGCAACGGGGATTCACAGAAAAAAAAATTCTTGTTTGTTTCAATCGACGGTTCAATCCAGGACCTTGCATGGCACGTGGCACAGGAAGGCCATGAAGTAAAATATTTCATCGAAGAAGCCTCGCAAAAAGATGTCGGCGACGGCTTTGTGCCCAAGGTTGAGGACTGGCAGAAAGAAGCAGCCTGGGCTGATGCAATAATTTTTGATGATGTGCGCGGCCAGGGAACAAAGGCAAAAAAACTCCGCGAAGAAGGCAAGGCAGTAATAGGCGGCACTCCCTATACCGACAAGCTTGAGGATGACAGGGCATTCGGCCAGGACGAACTCCAAAAAGCAGGAATTTCCGTTATCCCGCACTGGGATTTCACTTCTTTTGATGATGCAATTAAATTTGTCCAGGAAAACCCCGACAAGTACGTAATAAAGCCGAGCGGAAAAGCCCAGATAATAAAGCACCTGCTTTTTGTCGGCGAGGAAGAAGACGGAAAAGACGTGCTTCGGATTCTTAACGATTACAAAACCGTCTGGGGCAAAAAAATAAAGGAATTCCAGCTGCAGAAAAGGATTACCGGGGTTGAAATTGCAGTCGGGGCTTTTTTCAACGGAAAAGAATTTGTCACCCCCATTAATGTCAACTTTGAGCACAAAAAATTATTTCCAGGCAACATAGGCCCTGCCACAGGGGAAATGGGCTGTTATGATGAACAGACAGAGGTCTTGACTGAAACAGGATGGAAGTATTTTCGCGATTTGCAGTTTTCAGATAAGATTTGCACTTTAAACCCTGAAAATTACGCTGTTGAATTTGATGCGCCAAGCGACATAGTGTCTTTTGATCACCATAAGGAATTGCTTTCAATCCAGAATCAAACTTTGGACATAATGGTCACTCTTGACCACAATAT
The DNA here is from genome assembly GCA_028712575.1 of Candidatus Iainarchaeum sp. GTDB lineage: Archaea > Iainarchaeota > Iainarchaeia > Iainarchaeales > JAGVNX01. The sequence goes on along the minus strand of JAQTPU010000040.1, from coordinate 2,032 downwards.
GTATGTTTGTGCCCAGCAGAGCGCAAGAAAAGGCGAATTCAAGTTTGATTTTGTAAAGGCAAGGGATTTGGAGGCACAATCTGTTGTAAAAAGAACAGGAAATTGGCTTGCAGGCGAAGAAAAATATTTTATTCTGCCTTCTGCCCAGATTTCCCATTATGAAGGCAGGCAAGTTGTAATGACTGCAACCCCTGAAATAAAAATTCCAATGGATGACTGGGTTGCTTTTATGGGCATATGGCTTGCTGATGGCTATGCGGGCAATGGAAAAGTCGGAATTGCACAGAAAAATCCGGAGAAAAGCGAAAAAATCAGGCAATTGCTTGAGAAACTGGATTTCAATTTTTCAAGAAACACTAACGAGTTTTATTTTTATTCAAAACAGTTTGCGGATTATTTGTCTGCTTTTGGAAAAGCCCCTTCAAAGCATGTTCCTGAGTTCATTAAAAAACTCGGCAAAAGGCAGATAGAAACTTTCCTTGAATGGTTTTGCCTTGGCGACGGCACAGTAATGAAAGCAGGGCACAGGATTTTTTACACCTGTTCGAAAAAGCTGGCTGATGATTTGCAGGAACTCCTTTTGAAGATTGGAAGAGTCGGTGTAATTAAGGAAAGAACAAGGCCTGGAAAAAGATTTATTGTTGACCATTTTGCAAACTCGAATTTTCCTTCTTACGAGGTTAATGAACGAGTTAAAAAGCCGGATTCCTGGATTGACAAAAGAGACATGAAAATCATTGATTACTCCGGAAAGGTTTATTGTGCGACAGTTAAAAATCACGTAATGTATGTAAGAAGAAATGGAAAACCGTTTTGGTGCGGCAACACAAGCATGTTTTGGAGCGAGCCAAACAAACTTTTCAACCTAACTTTGAAAAAAATGGAATCAAAGCTGAAAGAGGAAAATTATCACGGTTATATCGACATTAACTGCATTGTAAATGGCAACGGTGTGCATCCATTGGAATTCACTGCGCGCTTTGGCTATCCTACAATCAGCATCCAGCAGGAAGGAATTCTTACCCCCATAGGCGAATTTTTGCACGGAATTGCCTCCGGATCAATGTCAAAATTCAGGTCAAGAATCGGGTTTCAGATTGGGGTTGCAATTGTGCTTCCTCCAGTTCCTTTTTCCGACAGCAAAACCTTTGAAGTTTATTCAAAAGATGCAGTGATTATTTTCAAAAAGCCGAATTTTGACGGGATTCACATTGAGGATGTAAAACTTGTTGACAACGAATGGGTAGTAACAGGAACTTCCGGCTGGGCCTTGGTTGTAACAGGCAACGGCCAGACAATGATTCAGGCCCAAAAACAGGCATATACAAGAATCAAAAACATCCTTATCCCGAACATGTATTACAGGAAAGACATCGGCGACAGATGGTTCGAAGACAGCGACAAGCTGCACAACTGGGGCTATTTGAGGGAATAAGCGCTAATCTTGTTTCTTTTTTTTGGTCTTTATTGATGCGAGTATGCAGGCGACCAAATAGTATACAATTGCTGTTGGAATAAGACCTGCCACGGCAAGATTGCAGCCTTGAAATGAATTTTCAGAAGAGCATAAAAAGTTTTGAATTTGCCAATTTGGGAATGTTATTGTTGCTTCTATTGTTTGCCTGAATGGTTCGGCAATTGTGAAAGCCAAAAAATACCCGTCAAAAAACATCCAGAGAAATACCAAAAAAATTATTGCGATTGTAATTACTAATTTCTTTTTTGTCGGCTTAAGAAAATTAATTATTCCCATTGTACCATGTTGATTTAGCTGGTATTTAATGGTTCTTTGGTTCTCGCCTTAGCTTTTTAATACCTTTTGTTTATGAATTATTTGATATAAACAAGAAAGGATAACAAATAACTCTATTTTTTTCTTAACTGAAAAATTCTCTGTTTAACGCAGAATAGCGTTATTTTTAACTCTTTCTTTAAATCGGAGTTGATAAAATTGAATTTTAACGAACTAAACATAAATGACGCCATAAAAAAGGCAGTCGAAAAAAAAGGCTTTGTAAAGGCCTCTGAAGTC
>JAQTPU010000039.1 GCA_028712575.1 Candidatus Iainarchaeum sp. | reverse complement strand
GTTTTTGCGGAATATTCCTTTACAGGCGGAATCCTGAAAAACAATTTTTTTTATGCAAAGCTGGCATCGGAAAATTCGGAAAAGCTGTTTGAAATTCCAATTGGCTATTCGGAAAAGGCCCTGGTTGTGGCCGGATGAAGGCAAACCAAAAGGCACAGCTGCACTTTGAGGCAATGCTCGCCTTTTTGTGCCTCACAGCGGCCCTTGCGCTCGCAGTCTCTGCAATTGAAAAGCAGAAGCAGGAATCTGCGCTGAAAAACAGCGTTTTTTCCGCGGAAAGCGCTGCACAGCAGTGCGCAGTAATCGCGGACGCTCTTTTTTCAAACACCGAAAGCTCGCTGAAAAAAACCAGCCTGAACTGCACAGCGGGAAAAGAATACGGGATAACAAGCGCGGGAAAAACAGCGTCCTGCATTGCAAGGCAGGTAAAAACAACCCGGATAAACGGCCGGAACGTGCTGGAAGTGAAAACAAGTGCGCATTACGGATAGGGGCTTTGTTTTTTCATTTGACGCTGCAATCGCTGTCCTGGTTGTTTTTTCAATGCTTTTTCTCGTGGCTTCGGCAGTTGCAGGCAGCACAAACAGGAGGATCGAAAACGCAAAAAGCCTTGAACTATGGAAAAACACTGTTTTTGCCTCGGATTCGCTTGTAAAAAACAATTACCCTGAAAACCCCGCGCTCGGAAGCGCGGCCTTTGATGCGGAAAAACACAGGGTAAAAAGCAATGAAATTGACCTGGAATCGGCGCAAAAAATAACCGGCTTTGAAAACAAAGAATTTTTTGTAAAGCAGGTTAAAATCATTTTTCAGGATTCCGGAGAAAAAATAATTTTTTCAAAAAAATCCGAAAGCAAAAACTGCCTTTCGGTTGAGAGAATTGTGCTTGTCCAGGGAAAAATCGCGAAAATCGGGGTGACCGGCTGTGGAAAATAAGGGATTTTTTTTTTCACTGGAGGCAGTGCTTGCCCTTGCCATGGTTTCAGGGCTGCTGCTCATGCAGGTTCCCGAAGAAAAAAAAGACCTGCACGAACTGGTTGTTTTCCAGAAGGAAAACGACCTCCTGAAAATATGGGCAAAACAGCGCAGCTTCATCCCGGAAAAAATGAAAAAGGATTTTGAATTCGCATTCCCCGAAACAGGCGGGGAAATAAAAGTGAACGGGAAAGCAACCGCAATCGGAAAAAAAACAGGCAGGGCTGTTTCATCTGAAACAGGGTTTTTCGGCTTGCAGCTGGAAAAAACAACTGTTTCAATCAGTGTTTTCGAATAGGATATTGCCGCCTGTTTTTTCAACCACAAAGGTTTTTTTTGAATCAAATTCAAGGGCCCCAAAACCGATGCTGTTCGGGAAAAGCACTTCAAATTCCCTTGTTTTTCCTGTTTTCTTGTCCTCAAGAACCACAAAGAGGGAATCCTTTTCCGAAAAAATTTTCCATTTGGAATGAGGTTCTGCAACAAGAATCCTGCCTGACCCGTTTCCAAGGGCCTTCAGCTCGGAAACAGAGCTTTCAACCGAGCCTGCAAACTGTTTTGCATTGAATGCATCCAGGGCAAAAAGCCCCGCAGAATAAGCGCCGGAATAGAATGGCAGGAGCGCTGCAAAAACAGCCGAAAAGCCGAGCAGCACAAGCAGGAATTCAAGCGAAACCTGCGCCCTTGCGCTAAATCTTGTCGATTTCATCGAAAATCTTTTTTGTTTTCTCGTCAATAGCCTTGGTCCCTTCCGAACTTGTCTGCCTCAATTGCGAAACAAAAAGCAGGACAAGGGCGACAACAGCGGCAAGCACAATTATCAGTTCAATTGAAATCTGGGCTTTCTCCTGGAAAAAAAGCTTCTTCATAAACCAAGGGTTTCCAGGAGAATTTAAAAAACCTCCTGAATTTTCGACAAAAAACGATTATTGCATCAGAGAAGCTTTTAATTGTTTTCAAGCAAAAAATTTTTATGAACGGCACGGAATTGCGCGATTTGTTTATTTCCTACATTACAATAAGCATTGCTTTTGCAATAGTCCTCGGCAGGGGCTTTCTGGATGTGGGAAACTTCAGTGATTTTCCGTTTGCCCTGATGACAAGCCTTATTGCAGTGGGTGCGGGCTTTATCCTGCATGAGCTTGCCCACAGGCAGGTTGCAAAGCATTTTGGGGCAAGGGCGGAATTCAGGGTCTGGAATTTCGGGCTTATATTTGCGGTCATATCCGCTTTTTTCGGGTTCATATTTGCAGCGCCGGGCGCAGTTTATATTTACGGCGAAAACATCGACAGGAAGCAGAACGGGATAATTTCAATTGCAGGGCCAGTTACAAACATTGCAATGGGAATTTTGTTTGCCCTGGTTTTGTTTGTTTCCTCAAATGCAATGGCAATTGAAATCGCAACATACGGAATACTGATTAATTTCTGGCTGGCCTTTTTCAACCTGCTTCCAATTCCCCCGCTTGACGGAAGCAAAGTCCTGATATGGAACCCCCTGATATGGATAGCGGCAATTGCGCCAATCGGATTTGTAATATTCTACGTTTTCAGAATATTTTAGAATCAGCCGACGTAATTGAAGCCGCCTATGTTTTCCTCGAACTCGTCATAGACTTTTTCCTTTTCCTTTGTAATGGAGCCATTCATCTTTGCTATTATTTCCTCAAAGTGCTTTTTCTCGATCGGCTTTGCCTCCATTTTGTTTTCCTTCAGGACAGAAAGCGCGGCCTCCCTCACCAAACCCTCGATATCCGCGCCCGTGAAACGGTCTGTTTTCTTTGCCAATTCATCCAAATCAACATTTTTTGCAAGCTTTACTCCGGAAGTGTGCACCTTTAAAATCGCAAGCCGTGTTTTTTCATCAGGCGCGTCGACCTTTATTATTTTGTCAATCCTGCCCGGCCTCAACAATGCGGAATCAATCAAATCAGGCCTGTTTGTTGCAGCAAGAAAAACAACATTGTTCAGGTCTTCTACGCCGTCCAGCTCCGTAAGAAGCTGGTTCACTACCCTTTGCGTTACACCACTGTCGGAAGCAAAGCCCCTTGTGCTTGCAATCGAATCAATCTCGTCAAAGAAAACAATTACAGGCGCTACCTGCCTTGCTTTTTTGAAAACTTTTCTAATGCCAAGCTCGCTCTGGCCAACCCACATGCTCAAGAGCTCCGGGCCCTTTATTGAAATGAAATTCGCCTCGCTTTCGGTTGCAACTGCCTTTGCAAGCAGGGTTTTTCCGCAGCCCGGAGGCCCGTAAATCAGCACGCCTTTCGGCGGGCGGATTCCCATTTTTTTGAACGATTCCGGGTGTTTCAAAGGCCATTCAACAACCTGCTTCAGCTCTTCCTTTACATCATCAAGGCCCCCGACATCCTTCCATTTCACATTGGGAATTTCAATTGTAACTTCCCTCAGTGCAGAGGGCTGGACATCCTTGAGGCCCTCCAAAAAATCAGTATGATTGACTTCAATTGTTTCAAGCACTTCAGTCGGGATTGTTTCCTCCTCAAGGTTTATTTTCGGCAGATACCTGCGCAATGCCTTCATTGCAGCCTCTTTTGAAAGTGCGGAAAGGTCTGCACCCACAAAACCGTGGGTTATCCCTGAAAAATAATCAAGGTCAACATCCTTTGCAAGAGGCATCCCCCTTGTATGAATCTGCAAAATTTGCTTTCTTGATTTCTTATCAGGAACCGGAAACTCGATTTCCCTGTCAAACCTGCCCGGCCTTCTCAAAGCCTCGTCAATCGAATTGACGCGGTTGGTTGCCGCAATCACTATCACTCCGCCCCTTGCTTCAAGCCCGTCCATCAGGGAAAGAATCTGGGCAACAACCCTCCTTTCAACTTCCCCTATTACCTCTTCCCTCTTCGGGGCGATTGCATCAATTTCATCAATAAAAATAATGCTCGGGGCATTGTCCTCTGCCTCCTTAAACAATTGCCTTACGCGCTCCTCCGCTTCCCCGACAAATTTTGACATTATTGCAGGCGCGTTTATTGAAATAAAATGCGCGTTTGTTTCGTTTGCAACCGCCTTGGCAAGCATTGTTTTTCCCGTGCCCGGAGGGCCAAAAAGCAGCACTCCTTTCGGAGGGTCAATGCCGAGCTTCCTGAAAAGCTCCGGATGCCTCATTGGCAGTTCAATCATTTCCCTGACCTTTTTCACCTGCTCTTCAAGGCCGCCAATGTCCTCATAAGCGACTTTAGGAAGGCCTTCCAATTCGCCTTTTGTGGGCTTTTCCTTCATGACAAATTCAGTTGAATCAGTAATTTTTACAGTCCCCCTCGGGTTTGTCTCGACAACCTTGTAAACAAAACCCCTGCCGCTTCCGAAAATGCTCACCCAGACACTGTCCCCTGTATTGAGCGGCCTGCCTAAAAAACTTTTTTTCAAAACACGGTCATAGCCCGAAGCAATAATCCTCACTTCTTCAGTCGGGGCAAGGACGACTTTTTTCGCCTCTTTCACATCGGCCTTTCTCACAGTGACTTTTTCTCCTGAAGAAACGCCGGCATTGTGCCTGATGTAAGAATCCATCCGGATAATCTGCCTGCCCTCATCCTCGGGCCTTGCGGGCCAGACAATTGCAGCAGTTTTTTTATTGCCCTGCAGTTCAACAATGTCCCCGGAAGTAATCCCGAGCAATTGCTTTGTCTGCATGTCCAGGGTTACAATATTCCTGCCTACATGGCTCGGATCAGGCTCTTCAACCTTCAAAACAATGTCATTCGCCATAAAAACCAATTATCCCTGTGAAAATAAAAACTAAAAAGCACCCCCTTAAAAACAAAATGCTCCGAAAGCAATTAAAAACCAATTTGTTACCATTATTTTTTAGAATGCCGACACAGGGAAGATTTCAAACAGGAAAAAGAGGAACCGCAAAACGCGCAAGGGCAATGTTCACTAACGTGCCATTTCCGGAAGCCGCGCTTGCAAAATTAAAGAAAGAGCGCTTTTTCAACCAGCGCAACCTTGAAGTTTTGACAATGTGCGATGAAAGATTCCTCAAACAGATTCTCAAGGAACTGGCCGAAGGAAAAATGACAATGCGGACATTTTACAAGCGTACTGCGGGAAATGCCTGGCTTGTTAACCTTAGGCACCCTGAACAGGCAGAACTCGCAAACTGCCCTTCAAAAGAATTCACAGGAAAAATAAGGGAATTGCGCGAAAAACGGCATGTGCGATTCGAAACCCTTAGGCAGATAATTCTAAAAAGGCTTTCAAAACATTGGGGCGGACGCAGCCATAAACAAAAAGTGCTGGGTTCTGAAGATAGCGCAATCAGCGGGATTATGTGGCTTGAAAGCAGATTTTTTAAATTCAGAAATGCGCTTACTCCGGATGAAAGAAAAGCATTGCTTGCTGAAATAAAAAATGCCGAAGAAAAATTTTACATGGACCTCGAAAGCCTGCTTGCAAATTAAAAACCAATGTTGGCGCCTGGAATCATTCTTATTATTTCATCAATGGCAACAGGCGCTTCCCGCTTCAATTGCCCGGAAAAAATTTTCAGGATTTTTTTTGCGGCTTCGCTCGATTTCAAAGAGCCCTGTTTCAATTCAATGACTGCAGGAGCCTGCTTCTTAACCGCACTTAGAGGGCCGGAAATTACGACAAAGCGCTCTGCCTCCTGCTTCAGGCCGATTGCAAGCCTCATTTCCGCCTTGAACCACTGCCTTTTTCCATAAATCATAAAGCCGCCTGTGGAAAGCGCCTCTCCGGAAGGGGCCTTTTTTGAAACCTGTTCCTTGCCCACGGCATAAACCTCAACAGAAGGAATGCCCGACTGCCAGGCCTTTGAAAAAACACCCGCAAAATTCGCAGCTTCCAGCATTGTTGTTTCAGGAATTTTTTTTCCTTCCGCCTTTATAATTGTTGCAGCCCCACCCTGAATGTCGGCATGCAGGAAAATGTCTCCCTCTTCAAGATGCTTTTTTACAGCCTCTTCGTTTTCCTTTGCGCTTCTCCCCGCAATAACCAAAAAACCGTCGGAAGAAAAAAACCAGTGAAAGCTTTCGAACCATGCACGCTTGCGCTTCTTCAATGGCATTGTGCTTTCCTTTTTTTCCGATTCCTTTTCAATGTTCGCAATCTTTTTCCGTGTCTCTTCAATTGCGGGAAGCAGGCCTTTGAGTTTCTTTTTTGCCTTTTTGCTTTCCTCAAAAAAGCGCGCGGCATTCTCCTCAAGGGACTTGTTCACATCAAGCTCGATTTCCATAAAAAAACCTTTTTCATATTCCCAATATCTGTCTCGGCCTTTTTTTAGTTTTAGCCAGATTAAACACTGTTCCTCCAAATACTTCCCTGCCATTACTTGCAAAAAACCTAGTGATTAACGGCTTGTATTCTTTTACAGAGGCATATGCAGGAACTCTTAAAGAAAGGCCATATTTTCTTACTTGTTCCCTGTGCTCGAAGATAAACTGGGAAAGCAAAAACTCTGCAGGATGCATTCCACCGAGTGCTTGCCGGAATTTTTTGCTTGCCGCAGTTTCTGCTTCTGCATTCCAAAAAAAGCCCGGGCCTTTTCTTGTGTATTGTGTCCGCTCCCTCTGCAGGGACAAAATTGTTATGCAGCCGCCGGCAATTTTATACCTTAACGCAAATCTCGCTGTTCCATTTCCGTCGTACAAAATCAAATGCGGCAGATTTGAAACATCCGGCTTAATGGAATTAGTTACTCTTTCCTCCCTGTCAGCATACATCCAGAAACTCCTGTTTCTGAATGAAAAATTTTTCCAATCCAGATTGTCCCTGAAGGCGCTCGGAGATTTTGCAGAATGCTGCAAGTAAGGCAGTGCCGGAATTTTTCTTGGCCGGCGAACAAGAACGCGCGTCCTCTGCATTCAGTCCAGCCCTTTTTCCTGTGCAATTATTTTTATTATTGAATCTGTCCTCGAAGAGCTTTTATAGCGCGGTTCTGTTTCATAAAAGACCTGCCTGCTTTTCACAATCTCATAAAAGCCGGGAATCGCGTCATAATAGTGCTTCTGGAGTTCGCTGTGGAAGGATTCAACATCCTTGTAAAGGAACCTCAAAAGCAGGTTCCAGTTGCCCGAACCGATTATGGAAGAAATCCTGTACAAATGAGGGTCTTTTTCCGCAACTTCCAAAAATTTTTCAAAAATTTTTTTCTGTGAAGTATCAACCTCAAGAAACAAAAAAACTTCCAGGGAATACCCGAACCGCTTTGCGCCGATTTTCGGGCCAAAGCCCTGAAGCAGGCCCTCTT
>JAQTPU010000038.1 GCA_028712575.1 Candidatus Iainarchaeum sp. | reverse complement strand
AAATTAAAGCAGACCAGTTCTGAAGCGGTTTATATCGCTTCTACAGCCGGCCAGGATGCAGGCTTCATTGTAAAACAATTGAGGGAGCTTAATTTTGATGGAAAAATTTTTGGCGGAATGCCGATTATTTCAAACGAGTTTTTCACAATCGCAGGGGATAGTGCTGAAGGCGTGATTGCAACTTCAGCTGCTTTTGATTCTCAGGCGCCAGATGTTCAAAACTTCAGGAATGTGTATTTTGCAAGATTTGGAAAAGAGCCAGAAGTTGCTTCCGCAAACGCATATGATGCGGTGAAAATTCTCGCAGAGGCAATAAAAAACTGCAAAGGAGACAATACTGAATGCATAAGGGATTATTTGTACCCCCTGAAAAATTACCCCGGAGTTGGGGGCAACACAAGCTTTGACAAAAACGGCGATGTAATAAAACCGGTAATCCTGAAAATTGCAAAGAATGGAAAATTTGTTGTTTTGAAGGAATAATTGTTTGAAAGCATATTTTAATTAACCATTTTTGCCTAGGATATACCATGCTTTCAATCCAGAATCTTCATAAAAACTTTGGGGGAGTAAGGGCAGTGGATGGCTGCTCTTTTGATGTGAAAGCCGGAACAATTACTGCCCTGATTGGCCCGAATGGAAGCGGAAAAACAACTGTTTTCAATCTTGTATGCGGTGTCCTTCAGCCGGATTCAGGAAAAATTGTTTTTTCAGGAAAACAGATTTCAAAGCTCAAACCTGAAACAATCTCCAATCTGGGAATTTCAAGGCTGTTCCAGCAGGCGCGCTTGTTTGGAAACCTGACTGTAAGGGAAAACATGCTGATTGCTTTTGACAATGAAGACACAAAATTCCTGAAGAATTTTTTTGGCATGAACCCGATTTCAAAAGAAAAAGAAGCAAAAGCCCGCGAAGTCCTGAAAACAATCGGAATGGAGCGCTTTGAAAACAAGCAGGCGCGCGATTTAAGCTATGGCCAGAAAAGGTTAGTGGAACTTGCGCGCGCAATGATTAATCCGCACAAGCTTCTTATGCTTGACGAGCCTGTTGCAGGAGTTAACCCGAAACTAAGAAAGGAAATTGCTGGGCTTTTGCTAAAGCTGAAAAAGCAGGGAGAAACAGTTTTTTTAATCGAGCATGACATGAACTTTACTCTTGGAATAGCCGACACTGTTGTTGTAATGGATGAAGGAAAAGTAATTGCGGAAGGAACACCGCAAAAAATCAAGAAAAATCCGAAAGTGCTTGAAGCATACCTGGGGGAATGAAAAATGAAAGCAAAAATTTTGGCAATTTGCATTATTGCAATAATTGGAATAATTGCACTGGCAGGGTGTGCACAACCAGAGGAAAAAACAATTACAATTGGCGCTATTTTCCCCCTTACTGGCGGCCTGTCGCAGTATGGCGAGGCCGCAATGAATTCAGCACTGATTGCCGCAGACGAAATAAATGCTTCCGGCGGAATAAACGGGAAAACCCTTGTGATTGATTTTCAGGACCACAAATGCGACCCCGCAACAGCACTTTCGATTTTTGAACAGGAAACAGGCGCAAAAAACATCCGTGTTTTCACTTCTGCTGCATGCAGCGGAACAGTCCTTTCACTTGCGCCATTAATGGAAAAAAAAGAATCCATGCTTGTCGGGATTCTGATAACAACACCGAAAATAAGCGGTTCTTCCCCGAATATTTTCAGGAACTGGTCTTCAGATGCAAAAGAAGCAAAACTGTTTGCGGATTACGCCAAAGAAAAGCAGTGCAAAAAAATCGGCGTGCTATACGAGGAAACAGATTATGCAAAAGGCCTGAAAATTTCACTGGAAAATGATTTGAAAGATTCCGGCATTGAAGTGACAGGGGAATCTTTTGTTTCAGGCTCAAACGATTTGAGGGGGCAGATAACAAAACTGAAAAGCGAGGAAATCGACTGCCTTTTTTTAAGCCCGCAGACAGTTACAAGCGGGGAAATAATGCTCAAGCAGCTTACTGAACTTGATTTCAAGCCCGGCATTATCCTGGTTAATGACAATATTACAAAATCAGTGAAATTAATAACTGAAAACAAGGGAATAATAGAAGGTGCGATTGGCGCTGATTATGTAATTGAAACAAACGGAAAAATCTCTGAATTAATGCAGAAATACAAGGAAAAATTCGGGATTGACTGCCCGCAGGAAAATGTGTGCGCAAGCTCTTATGATACAATAAAAATGATTGCAGCCGCGGTTAAGGAAAAAGGATACAATGCGGATGCTGTTCGCGATTATTTAAAAACAAATTCTTTCAATGGAATAACAGGGAGCATTGCGTTTGATGCCCGGAATGACAGGGCAAACACTGAATATTCCCTGTTTGAAATAAAAAACGGAAAAGCGGAACAGATGAAATAACCAATTGGGAGGAATAAAAATGAAAACAAAAATTTTGTTTTTGGTCGGAATGATTGCAGTTGCATTCCTGCTTGCGGGCTGTGCACAGCCACAGGGAGAAACAGTTAAGATTGGCTTTGCAGGCCCGATGTCGGGTGCAATGGCCTATACTGGAGAGGCAGTGAAAAACGGGTTTGAACTGGCGCACTCGCAAAAAAGCACTTTTAAGGGAAAGCAGATTGAAATTATTTATGAGGATGAAAAATGCAATCCGGCAGAGGCCTTGAGCGCAGCAAAAAAACTTGTTGAAATTGATGATTCAAACATTGTTGTTTCAGGGGTTTGCAGTTCCTCAACACTGGCAATCGCGCCTTATGCCCAGGAGAAAAAAATCATCCTGATTTCTCCTGTTGCTGCAACACCAGCACTGACAAATGCCGGAGAGTATGTTTTCAGGATTGCCTCTTCTTCAGTGCACATGGCTTCAAATGCAGCGAGAATTGCAAAAGAATCCGGCTATGAAAAAGTCGCAGTGCTGTTTGAAGTCAATGATTATACCGTTGCCTGGAAAGACGTTTTCAAACGGGAATTCGAAAAGCTGGGCGGGGAGATTGTTGCGGAAGATGGGTTTAATTCTGCTGACAAGGAATTGAAAACACAATTCCTCAAAATAAAGGAAACAAACCCTGATTTGATATTAACAACAACTCTTTCAGCGCCAACAGCAATAATGGTGCTGAAACAGGCAAAAGAACTCGGCGTAAACACACGGATGCTTGGAAACGAAACCTTTTCCTTCAAGAGCGTAATAAGCGCAGACACCGAAGCTGCTGAAGGAATGCTGATCACAACCTATGCTTATGATTTGAACTCCGCAGAAATGCAAAAATTCCTTTCAGATTATAAGCAGAAGTACAACAAGGATGTTACAGAAGAGATTTATTCGGCGCTTGGATACGACACTTACAATCTGCTTTATGATGCAATCAGCTCCTGCAATGGAAATAATGCAGAATGCATAAAGGCGTATCTTTCAAACCAAAAAGAACACACAGGGGCAAGCGGAACATATCATCTCGATGCAAACGGCGATGCAATAAGGCAAGTTGTCCTGCGCAAAGTTGAAAACGGAAAACTGGTGCTAGTGAAATGAAAACAAAAATTTTATTTTTGATTGGAATAATTGCTCTTGCAATCGCTTTTTCAGGCTGTGCGCAGCAGCAAGGCACGCAGGGAGAAATAAAAATCGGTTTTATCGGGCCGATTACTGGCCCAATGGCAAAATACGGTGCTTTTGAAGCTGTTCAGCTTGCTGTGGAGGAAATAAATTCCAATGGCGGGATTAACGGTGTGCCAGTTAAAATGATTTTTGAGGATGCAAAATGCGATGCGAAAGAAGCAGTAAATTCAATGAACAAGCTGATTAATGTTGACGGAGTCAAAGTTATTCTTGGAGGGCATTGCTCTCCGGAAAGCCTTGCAATTGCCCCGATTGCAGAGCAGAACAAGGTTGTGATGCTTGCTTCAATTACTACGACGCCAAGCCTTTCAAAATCAGGCGAATATGTTTTCCGCACCTCTCCTGTCGGGACGCAGCAGGTGCCATTGATGACTGGCCTGCTTGCAAAACTGAAAGCAAAAAAGCTCGCAATTGTTTTTGAACAGACAGATTATGCTGCACCAATTGCAGAGAAGCTCAAAAATGATTTCACTGCAAGCGGCGGGAAAGTTGTTTCCTATGATTCTTATACACCCGGAACAACTGATTTCAGGACAATCCTTTCAAAAATAATGGGCCTGAATCCAGATGTTGTTTTTCTTTCCCCCCAGAATCCGGATGCGGGATTCATGCTTGTCAAGCAGATGAAAGAACTTGGAATGGCACAGCAGATTTTGGGAAACGATGTAATGGGAAATGTAGCCGCTTTTATAAAAAACCCGGAACTGCATGAAGGAATAATTTTTCCCAGCCCGTCCTTCAATCCAAACAATCCAAAATCAAAGGAATTCATGGACAAATACAGGGCAAGATATGGCAGCGAAATTTCCTATGGTTTCTGGACATCTGAAAGCTATGATGCAGTTTACATTATTGCAGACGCAATAAAACAGAAAGGCCTTGATGTTGAAGGAATAAGGCAGTACTTGTACAATTTGAAGGATTTTGAAGGCGCATCGGGAAAATTGGCAATTGACGCAAATGGGGACGGAATCAGGGGATACGAATTGCTTATTGTAAAGGCAGATAACAAGGTTGAAGAATACCAATAAGCCAATCACCAAACAAAACCTTTTTATACTATTTGATACTAATTATTTATTAGTTAATAACTTTTGGTTATGTTTATGTCAAGAACTGTTTTGATGCAGAAAGAGGAAAAATTCGAGCATTCTCCTACTTTGAATACTGTTATCATGGTTGAGAATGTTTTGAAAAGGTCTGATGAGAGCGCGCTTTCAATTGCAGAACTGAAGAAAATTCTTCCCAAGCAGGTTAATCACAACACTCTTAAAGTGGTTTTGCAGTATCTGGAAGATAGCAACAAGATTGCAGTAAGCCTGAAAGGCATTACATGGATTGCAAATTCAAACCAGAATTTGAAGCGTGCTATTGCAAAAGGCCTTGAATTATGAAACTTGTCCGCGTTAAACTGTCTCCTGAAGCAGAAGAGGTTTACACTTATTTGAATAAGGAATCTGGACACTCAAAAATAGAGAAAACAATCTTAACAGCTGTTGACAGAAAAGTCGAATTAATCAAAGCAAACATCCATTATGGCGAGCCGATTAACAAAAAACTTATTCCAAAAGAGTACAAGGAAAAATACGGAATTAAAAATATTTTTTGGGTTTCTTTGCCCAACTATTGGAGAATGCTTTACTCCCTGACAGAAGGGGAAACCCAAATAGAAATAATCGCATTTGTTCTTGACATTTTAGACCATGACAAATACAACAAAAAATTCGGATACAAGGAAAAATAAGGCGAAAAAATGCTTTCAATAAAAAACCTGCATTCTGGCTATAATGGAAATGAGATTCTCCACGGAATTGATTTGAGCGTTGCGCCGAATGAGATTGTTGCAATAATTGGCCCGAATGGTTCGGGAAAGAGCACTCTTTTGAAAAGCATTTTTAATTTGTGCAGTGTTTTTTCAGGCAAAATTTGTTTTAAAGGAAAAGACATTACAAAACTGCCTACCCATGAACTGATTTTTGAAGGCATTAGTTTTGTTCCGCAGGGAAGGCAGGTTTTTTCCGACCTGACAGTAAGGGAAAATCTTGAAATGGGCGCTTTTATAATGCAGGACAATGCCCTTGTACAAAGAAACCTTGAGGCTGTTTTCAAAAAATTTCCTTTTTTGAAGGAAAAGCAGAACCATTATGCCTTTTCTCTTTCTGGCGGGCAGCAGCAGATGCTTGCAATTGCACGCGCTTTAATGCAGAATTCTGAATTGCTGCTGCTTGACGAGCCTTCGCTCGGGCTTTCGCCTAAAATGATGAAAGAGGTTTTTGAAAAAATAGTTGAAATCAACAGGGAAGGAATCGGAATAATTATTGTGGAGCAGAATGCAAAGCAGGCGATTAAAATCGCCCATTCCACTTTTGTTTTGGAAGACGGAAAAATCGCTTTGCAGGGCGGAAAAGAAATAGTGCACAACAAAAAAATAAAGGAAATTTATCTGGGCGGAAGATAATGGGGAGAATAAAAGTTTTGAAGGCACGTGCAAAGAGCAAGGTGCATTCTGTTTCTTTTTGCTTGAAGATTAGGGCGCGGATTGTAAAACTGAAATTCCGGATGCGCAGATGGAAACGCATTCAAAAAGGCGATTTTAAGGAAGCTGAAAAAATAAGGATAAGGCTTGCTACTGGGGAACTGGACAGGGAGAAGCGCGCAAGGCTGGCGCAAAGATTCAGGGTTTTAAACCACAGGTCGGCAATGTGGGACAGGGATATTAAAAAAGCTTCAAACGAGTTGATGCTTATTCAAGCCCAATTGCGGGAATTCAATGAAATGTAAAATTTATTTTACAAACTTGCGGTCAACTTCATTAATTAGGACATCGCAGGCTGCCTTTACTGATTCAAGCTGCTTGATGATTCTTTCTTTTTCCTTTTCAATGTCCTGGACTGTTTCATAGGGCTCGATTGCTTCGCGGAGCATTCCGCCGTCAACATAAGTATAAGGATGGGTGTCCATTTTTTTGGCTATTCTTTCAACCATTTTCCCAAGCCAGACATTCATTTCATCCTTTACCTGGCCTTTAATCTGCTTTCCCTTGCTAAGATTTTTCCTTAACATATTGACAATTGTTGCGCGCGGAAAAGGCAGTTTATCTTCCGGAATTTCCTCTCCGGATTCTTCCATTTCTTCCATCTGTTCCTGGACAGTTTCTTCCTTTGCTTCCTGCTTTGTCTCTACCACCACAGCTTTATCTTTAGACATCAAAAAACCCCCAAATAGCACAAAAATTCACATTATCAGCATTAGAAATTTGATAAATAATTAGCCCTGCAATAATAATTTAAAGGCATGCATGGGTTAAAAACAATACGCCTGCAAAGAGGCAATTTTGCATTCAGAGGCAATTTTTAGCTTTTTTGCTAACTAAAAAACAATAATTTAAATAACTACTTAATATCTTTTTTATAGTAACTAATTTTGATGGAGGTGAAAAATATGGAAAAAAAGGCAAACAATAACCTGATAGCACCTGCTGCAATAATTGCTTTTGCATTGCTTGCTGTTTCAGGCACTGCAATCTGGGTTGCAATCGGCAATCAGAATCCTGAAAACCTGAAAATCAATTCCCAGGTGGCAAATGTTCCAGGAAAGCTTAATTTCGCAAGCTATTCACAGGAAACAGCTCC
>JAQTPU010000037.1 GCA_028712575.1 Candidatus Iainarchaeum sp. | reverse complement strand
TCACATAAACCTGTTTTCCGATTCCACTAATTGCATGGTCTTTCAGCCAGAATCCATAAATTGTCAATTCCGGAACAAACCAGGGGTTTTGCTGGGGAATTGGAGCTGGATTAGTGCTTGCAGCAAATCCATTTGCAACAACCCAATTGTTATAATTTCCGTACAATGGAATTGCCGCCGGAGTATTCGGCCTTGCAACCAGGGCAGTGCTGTTCCACCAGGTTTGCTGTGTTACTGGATAAGCCATCCAGTGAACAATGTCCTTCATATAGTTCAGCATTGCGCCTGAATCCACAGCCGGGTCATAATAATCAATTGTATAATTGTATCCCTGGAAAGGATTTCCCGGCAGTGCCGAATCGTAGGAATCATGGGAATCGCTTACAATCGAATCATAGGGGTCAAAATGCCCAAGTGCAGTTGCCATTGCATTTGCATCAAGTTCCTTCAGTGAAGAATTCTCTCTTGCATTGAATTTATGCGCGAAATAATTAATGTCATTTTGCGTCAATGAGCCATAACCAGCCCCTGTCCTGATATAATCAAGAATCATTTTTGCGCTTGCAGCCCCGCTGTAAAAAGATTGCTCTTTTTGCTGCCAATTCATGTCAGAAAGCATGAGATAGCTGTTTGCATCATGCGGATTGTTCCATCCGCTTGCTATTGTGAAAGGGTAATGGTCGGAATTGTTTGCATCAATCACATAGGCGGAGTCGCATTTTCCGTCAGAATCCGCATCTGTGCACCCTTCTTCTGGCGTGTCGAATTTTGACCAGTAATTTCCCTGTTTGTTGAAATCAAATCTGCTGGTGTTGTTGTTTGTCCAATTGACTTCTTTGGTGTTGTTGATGAAGTTGTTGCGGTAGAAATTGCTGTCAAACCAGTAGTCGGTTATTACTCTGTCGTTGTTTACGAAATTGTTGTCCCTGATTGTATTTCTTTCGCATCTATACCAGCAGTGCAATGCATCCCCACTGTCTTGGATTAGATTTTTTTCAAAAACAATGTTTGAAATTCCATCAAGAGAAATTCCTCTTCCCCAGTAAACATTGTTTGCCAGGTTATTGTCTGCAACAATGCTGTCATACACTCTGTTCAGGTAGATTAGATGGTCTGTTCCAGTGATTGTGTTTCCAATGATTTTCAGGTTTCTTGAATTACTGCCTGTTATTTTATAATCATCAAGCATTCCTGGAGTCAAAACTTTGTTGTTGCTGACAGTGGAATTATTGCTGTTGGTTATATTAATTCCGCTGTTTGCAGTCAGAATGCAGTTTTTTACAATTGCATTATTCACATCAAGTATTCTTATATTCGCTGTATTTATTTTGTTGTCGTCAATTTGGGCATTATTGCAATCCAGAGTAACATTGTTGGCAGTGATTCTGATTGGTTTTGACAGGTAATAGGTTCCTTTGCAAAAAACAGTGTTTGTTTCTATGTTCATGTCGTCGAATGGCACTGTGCAGGTGTCTTGAGTAATTGTTACATTGAAATTCTTTGATTCATTATACTGCCCGTCAGTAACTGTTATTGTGAAATTGTAATTGCCTGCGTCTCCTTTTTGTGTCTGCCAGGTGAAAACATTTTGGTCTTTGGTAAAGCGTGCGCTGTTTATTGAAAAAACCAATGCATCCCCATCAGGGTCTGACGCATTCACAACAATTCTTACTAACGCGCCTTCTTTCGCATTAATGTCAAATATCGGCGCTAAAACAGGCGGGTGATTTGTTTCTCCCCCGTATCCATTCATGAAATCCGCGTGTTGCATTATCCGCGCGGAAACATTTGCATCTTCGGGATAATCAATTCCGTATCCATCATAATCCGGATATTCAGAATTCTTGAGCATCCAGGCCAAATCGCCATTTATGTTCCTGTCTTCAAGCAGGCCGTAAATCGCATTGAATGCAGAATCCCTCGGTTCTTTTTTTCCAAGTTCTTCAAGAACAATCGGTTTTCCAATTGTTATGCCGCTGTTTATGTGCGAATTAATCCAGTCCAGGCTCTGCTGGTCGGAAAAGTTCCAGTTGCTTGCAAGAAGGTGGAATACTGTAAAATCAATGTTTGCGTGATTGTGGTTTCTTATAAAATCTGTTCCTTCTGTTCCTGTCCAGCCTTCCAGGCCAGTTGTAACCAAATGGTTTGAATCAATGCTTTTAATGAAAGTGCTCATTTCCTCTATCCAGGCATCAAGGCTGTTTCCTGTCGGGTCATTTGGCGCCCTCGGCTCGTTTGCAAGTTCCCACGCCATTATTGTAGAATCATCCTTGTATTTTATGCCAGTCAATGAATTTGTCCTGTTAAGGAAATAATTGACATAATTTTTGTATGCATTTCTAGTGCAGGAATCAGTGTAGAACCTGTCATGCGCAGGGGAATTTTCGCTGCAGGCGGTTACTGTGCCGTCGCACCATTTCACATACCTGCACATTCCGCCGTAGTCATTCCAATTGTTGACAAAAGGGATTATCAGCCTTAAATTTTTGTCCCCGGCTTCTTTTACCAGCCTGTCAAATGCCTGAAAGCCGGCTTCGTTATAAGTTCCAAGCGAAGTCTGCAAAGAGCCCCAATAATCATAGCCGTCTGAAAAGCCCCATACGCGCAAAACATTGAGGCCCATTTCTTTGGCGTCATTCAAAACTTCTTTTGTGCAGCCCTGGTTCGGGTCGTAAGAAACGCAGTCATAATTTCCGCGCCAGATGTAATAAGAATTTGCCCCTGCAAAATGGAACGGGTTTTCGCCCAAAACAAATTCCGCCCCTTTTGTATCAACAAAGCCGGCCTGAACGGAAACTGAAAAAAAAAGCAAAACAAAAAATACTCCGGCAGGCAGGATTTTTTTGAACAATGATTTCCCCAGTAATTCCCCCGAACAACTTATTAAAAATGTTTCTGAACTATTTTTTCCGAGAAAAAAATTGTCCTGCAGTGCCGCAATAATTGTTTTTTCGGTTTTAATCTGGTGGAATCAAAAGGCAACAACAATTCTTTTTACGTTTTCCAATTGGGCGTATTTTTTTGGATAACCATCTTTTTGTGCAGATGTATTGTAGTTTTCAATGACATTCAGTGCGGTTTCAAAAGGGCTGGGCAGAATCTTCGCGTCAAAATTTTTTTTCATTGCGCGTATAATTGCAAGGTTCGGAGTGTCGCCATATGCGCCTGCAAAACCCCTCTTTTTAAGGCGCGGAATTGCTGTTTTCATCATTCTCAAAAGCACAACCGCCGTTCTTGGGTCTGTTGAATCAAAGTGAAAACAAAGCACCCTGCTGCCTTCCGGAAAAACATTCCCAAACAACTGCGGCTCTTTGATTCTTTCAGGAATCCCGAATGCCTTATTGTTTGTATAAAAAAAGCCGTATTTATTCCACAAGCGCGGAATAACCAATACTCCAGGCTTGTCCGGATGCAAAGCTTTTGCCAAAACCCGCCCAATTTTTTTTGAAGCCAGTTTCATAAAAAGCACTGTTTTTCCGGGTTCTCCGGCAATTGCAGAAAATAATGCTGGTTCTATTTTTATAACTATTTTTACAATATTACATTGCAGTGGTTTCCCATGATAACAGCAAAACAACTAGTGGAAAAATATTTGAAGTTCTTCAAGGAAAAAGGCCATGCAATAATCCCCTCGGCCTCTCTTATTCCAGAGCATGATCCCACTGTGCTTTTTACAACGGCAGGAATGCATCCGCTTGTCCCATACTTAATGGGCCAGCCGCACCCATCAGGAAAACTGCTTACAGACAACCAGAAATGTGTAAGGACAGGCGACATTGATTCTGTCGGAGACGCTTCTCACCTAACATTCTTTTTTATGCTTGGCAACTGGTCTCTTGGGGATTATTTCAAAAAAGAAGCCATTTCCTGGAGCTATGAATTCCTTACAAGCAAAAAATGGTTAGGCCTTGATGCAAAAAGGCTGTCAGTGAGCTGCTTTGCAGGCGACAAAGACGCGCCAAAAGACACTGAAAGCGCGGGAATTTGGGAATCCTGCGGAATACCAAAAGAACGCATTTATTTTTTGCCGAAAGAGGACAATTGGTGGGGCCCTGCAGGCAAAACAGGGCCATGCGGGCCTGACACTGAAATGTTTTATGATACAGGCAAGGAAAAATGCGGAAAAAACTGCAAGCCGGGATGTTCATGCGGCAAATATTTTGAAATCTGGAACGATGTTTTCATGCAGTTCAACAAGACAGCCGAAGGCAAGTTTGAATTGCTCAAGCAGAAAAACGTGGATACTGGAATGGGAGTCGAAAGGACAATTACAATGCTGCAGGGAAAGGCGACTGTTTATGAAACTGAAATGTTCCTGCCTGCAATGAACGAAATTTCAAGGCTTGCAAAAAACAGGGGCCTTGATGCGTCAAAAAGGATTATTGCAGACCACTTGCGCGCGGCCTCTTTTATTCTTTCAGAGGGAAAGGGAATTGTTCCGGGCAATGTCGAACAGGGATATATCCTCCGCAGGCTTATCCGCAGGGCAGTGAGGCACGGAAAGCTTTTGGGAATTGAAGGAAAATTCTGCAGCAGGATGGCAAAAATATTCGTTGAAATCTACAAGGAAGAATGGCAGCAATTGAAAAAAGAGGAAAAAACAATTTATGCAGAACTGGATAAGGAAGAAGAAAAATTTTCAAAAGTGCTCACGGCAGGAACAAAGGAATTTGAAAAGCTTTTCAGGCAGAACAACGGCAAAATAACTGCAAAAGAAGCTTTCCTGCTTTTCCAGTCAGCTGGATTCCCGCTTGAAATGACAATCGAGCTTGCAAAAGAAAAAGGCCTTTCAATTGACAAAAGCGCTTTTGAAAAGGAATTCGAAAAGCACCAGTCCCTTTCAAGGAAAGGCTCGGAGCAGAAATTCAAATCCGGCCTGCAGGACAACAGCATTGAAACAACAAAACTCCACACTGCAACACACTTATTGCACGCCGCCCTGCGCAAGGTGCTTGGCGCCCATGTCCAGCAGAAAGGCTCTAACATCACTCCCGAAAGATTGCGATTTGATTTTTCTCACACTGATAAAGTTGCAGATGTCCAAATCAAGGAAGTTGAAAAGATTGTAAACGAAGCCATTCAAAAGAAGATTCCTGTCCAGCGCGAAGAAATGTCTCTTGAAGAGGCGCGCAGGCAGGGCGCACTTGCTTTCTTTGACAGCAAATATGTGCCTGACAAGGTTTCTGTTTACACTATTGCGGGCTTTTCCAAAGAAGTCTGCGCAGGCCCGCATGCAAAAAACACTTCGGAACTCGGCAAATTCCGCATTCTGAAAGAAGAGGCAGTAAGCGCAGGCGTAAGAAGAATAAAGGCCGTGCTGGAAAAATAAGTTTCTTATTTGCTTTCGATTTTTATTTCAACCTGCCCTGTGTTTGCTGAAGAGACAATGATGCCTGTGCCTTCATCGGAAGCATTGCAGAGCCTTAAAAAAACTGTTTTTGATTCTCCAATTCCAAGGCTGTCAATAATGCAGTCTGCACAGGCCAGGATTCCAAGCTGCGGAGAAGCCCTTATTTTTAGGGCCTCGATTTTTTCACCGCCAATATTTTTAACCAGGATATTTGCATCGGTTGTTTCCGGGCAACCGGGAATTTTTTCTTCAATAAAAATTTCTGCAGAAAGCCGCGATTCTTTAAGCACGCTGATTGACAATTCCGCGCCTAAACCCGCACTTTCAGGGGGCTTTCCACTATTTTCCGGCAAAGAAGGTTCTGTTAATGCAGATTCAGCTGCTTTGGGCAATCCAAAAAAACCAGTAAAATTCTGATTTGCCAAGGCAAAAAAACCAATTGCCAGTGCAATTGCAAAAACACCTGTGCCAAGCAAAATAAAAATCCTTTTTCTCTGCATTTTTTCCACTTATTCCATTGAAAGGCTCGCTTCAAGCAGTGCAGCAGCAGTTTCAAATCCAAGAGCATTGCTGGCTATGTTTTTGCTGATTTCATTTGCAGAAACCTCTGCAAACACCGAAAAATTTCCTGCAGATTTTGCTTTTGCAAAAATTACCGCTGTTTTTGTTTCTCCGGGAAGAATGCTGCTGAAGCTTGTTGTGCTGCTTTCAGTGTCAATCCAATCCGCAGGCAGGCCCTGAAGCGCAACAGACACGTTCGTTGCTTTTATTTTGCCCGTGTTTTTTATTTTGGCTGAAAATTTTATTATTGAATTGACTGGAATAAGGCCGTTATAATCCGCGGAGAAAACAGACAAGGGAAGTGCCCTGCCTTTTAATGCAATCGCCGCAATTGCAGTGTCAACAGAATTGCTTCCTGCAGAAGGGTTTCTAGAAAAGCCCCCGTCTGAAAGCTGCTGTGCTTTAAGGCAATCCTGCAGACTGGAATACTGCTCGCCCCATGCATTGAAAGCAAGAACAGCGAGCGCAGTTGCATATGAATTTGAAAGGCAATTGTTCTGGTCCTTTCTTGAATCCAAAAAGCTGATTGCATTGGAAACCGGCTGGTTTTTTGCAAGGCCTTCCGATTTCAAAGCTAAAAGGGCTTCGGCTGTAAAATCCTCCTTGCTTGAATCCCCCTTGTTATAACCAAAGCCGCCGTCTGCATTCTGCGCATTCAGCATAAAATCGCCGGGAGAAAAACCGTTTTTTTCAGGCATGCCTGCCCCGGATTGTGAAAGCGCGAGCACTGCCCATGAAGTGCTGTCAATATCGCTATTGCCCCAGCTGCTGAACCCGCCGTCATTCTGCTGTGTGGAAAGAATGTAATCAATTGCAGTAATGCTGTTTTTGCCAAAATCAGGCAATTTTTTTCCATTGGAAAGCAAAGCCATTGATGCAACTGCGCTGTGCCCGGTATCGGCGCCAAAACCCGGATAGCCAAAGCCCGCATTCGGATACTGGTTTGAAAGAAGATAATCAATTGCCTTTTGTTTTACGGAATTTCTGTCTTCAACAAGCGACAAGGCCATTAATGCAAAGGAATTTCCCCAGACTGCATGCGAGCCGATTTCTCCGCCCTGTTTCTGGCTTGAGGCAAGCCAATCAATTGCGCGTTCAAACGCAAGCGGGTTCGAGCCAAGCGGGGAATTTTCATAGCCGAGTTCAATTGTATCATTGCCGGCGGGAATAAAACCGCTTATTCCAACCTGTGCCTCGGAACCGTTAACCCAGAAATGCCAGTATGCACTTGGCCAGTTGTTGTTAATGCCGTTTATTCCATTCACAAAAAAGCCCATTCCATCGAAATAGGCAAGGTTCAAATCAAGGGAATCCGCTGCTGCGGCAGCTGAAAAGGCGCTGAATGCATTGGCATCTTCAGGCAGGGAGGCCAGTTTTATTACATCTGCATGCGGCCCGCTTGGAAAATTGAAAATAACAGTAACGTCCTTTGCAGAGGCAAAACCCAGGAGAAAAAGCAATGCGCAGAAAACAAGAAACCTTTTCAAAAAAACCACTGAAATAAGCAGTTCATAAGTGTTTTAATACTTTTCAAAAAAGATAATAATTATTATCCAAAATGATAATATCATCAGGGGGCAGAAAATGGACGCTTTCAGGGTGCTTGGAAATGAAAAAAGAATGCGGATGCTGCGCATTTTGCTTAAGCAAAGCAAGCACATTTCAGGCCTGGCAAAAGAACTGGATATTTCCGTGCCCGTTGCGCTCAGGCATGCAGTGGTTCTTGAACAGGCGGGCTTTGTTGAAAGGCAGAAAATCGGGAATTCACATTTTCTCAAAGTGCCGGAAAAGGCTGCGGTAAAAATCAGGAAAGCCCTGGGCCTTTTTGAAAAGCCCCTTGTAATCGAAGTTGAAAAAGGCGCTAAAATGCTTGATGCCCTGAAAAAAATTTCCGGCCTGAAAATAGAGGAAACAAAGGAGGGCGCATTCATTACAGAG
>JAQTPU010000036.1 GCA_028712575.1 Candidatus Iainarchaeum sp. | reverse complement strand
TGCTTGCCATTAATTCCTCCTGACGAATTTATTTCTCCAAGCGCAAGGTCTAGCCCATTTCTGCTGCTTTCTCCGGTAATTCCAGAGCTTCCAGTAAAGGGCAAAACTGCCCCCACTTTTATTTTTTCTCCCTGCTGTGTGCAGCCTGCAAACAGAATTGCAAGCGCAATTAGCAAAAGCAGAATTTTCGCTTTCATGGCTACTCCAGTTCTATTTTTCCGAACAATCCCTTTGGCCGCAAAAGCAGTATCAGCAGGAGTATTACTGCATAAATTATCTGCCTTGCAGGCCCAACCACGCTTGAAGGAAATCCTATGAACCGCATTGGTTCTGGGAGAAGGACAATTATTATTGCTGCAATTATAGTCCCTCTGAAAGAGGCAAGGCCGCCAATGATTACTATTGCAAGCACTGGAATTATCTGCAGCAATGTGAAAGAGCTCGGGTCAATGAAAGTGATATAGCTTGCATACAGGCTGCCCGCTATTCCTGCAAAAAAAGCAGATATTGCAAAAGCCATTGTTTTTGCCTTGAAAGAATTTTTTCCAAGCACTCTTGCGGCAAGCTCATCATCGCGAACAGCTTCAAGCACTTTTCCGAACTGCGAGGAAGTAATTTTTTTCACTGCGAAAAAGCAGATTGCCATTATTGCAAATGCAAGCGCCAAAAATGCAAGGTTGTCGGAAAAAACAAACCCAACCAATTCCGGCCTTGGAATTCCAGGCAAACCTAATGGTCCTCTGGTTAAGTCTGTCCAATTCAAGGCAATTGCGTAAACAACAAAACTGAAACCCATTGTTGCAAGCGCAAGATAATCCCCCTTGAGCTTGTTTGTAGGGAGAGCAATTATTACTCCTGAAATCATTGCGCATATTCCTGCTGCAAGAATGCAAATCCAAAACGGAAAGCCTGCAAGAGCAAGAAGCGCGGAAGCATATGCCCCCACACAATAAAACGCAATATGCCCAAGATTCAACAGGCCTGAAAAGCCGACTGTTATCTGCAATGCAATCGCAAGGATAAGGTAAATACAAATCAGAATTGCCAGATGAATCAAATATGCTTCAATCATTGCGCTCCCCCGTATTCAACGAATTTTCCGTTTTCAAATTTCATTATTATTGATTCTCTTTTGCCTATTCCTTTTTCGTCAAAAGAAAGTGTTCCGCCGGCTCCTTCAAAATTTTTTATTTCCAACAGCTTGTTTTTTGTGCATTCAGAATCGTTATGGCATTCGTTAAGCGCTTTTGCAAGAAGTATAATATCGTCGTAGGCATAAATTGCAAAATCAAGGGAAGGTTTTTTTCCTGTTTTGTCAAAATATTTTTTTGAAAAATCATTGAATGCCTGCGTATCTGGATTTACTGATGCTTTTGACTGTGTTCCCCAAGCGCCCTGCAAAACATCAGGGGCAACGCTGATTACTTCCTGGGCGCCACAAGTAACTGAAATTGAAATGCACCCGATTTTTGGCGAAAATCCAAGTTCTTTTGTCTGTTTCAGAATGTTAATTATGTTGTCTTTTACTCCATAAATTATCAAAAAATCAATGCCTTTGCTTTTGAGTTTTGTTATTTCTGTTCTGATGTCTGTTGCATCAATGTTAAAAAGCTCAATTGGAATTTTTTCGTCAACTTCTTTCAGGCCTGTTGAACATCCTATGCCTGATTCAAAATTCGGAAGCAAGGCTCCTGCATTAAAGCCTCTTTTTTTTGCTTCTTTCAAAAGAAACCCGCAATCCTGGCGAAGGCTTGCATAATCCTTGAAAACAAAATCATATTTCAGCGCAGAGCCATCAGCAGAAGAATCGGAAATCATTACAATCCTGTTTTCTTCCGCAACAGGCGCAACTGCAGCGGAAGGGCTTGACATTACAACAAACAATCCGTTAGCATTATCGCTTATTAGCTTCTGTGCAGAAGTAACAGCGTTGGCAGAAATTCCCTGATGGTCATCATAAACAATCTCAACGGAAATTCCTTCCTTTGCTAGGTCCTCTGAAGCAATTTGGATTGCAGTCTGGACATCCTGGCCAATATACGCGGCACTTCCAGTCAAGGGCAGCAAAGCCCCAATCTTAATAGTTTCCTCTCCCTGGGAATTGCTTGCGCAGCCGGCCAAGAAAACCGCTGCAACAACTGCAATAATTGCGATTCCTAAAAGGATTTTAGTTTTCATATGGAACAAATTCGCCGTTTTTCACTGTCATTATCTGGATTGGTTTTATTACATCGCCGTTTTTGTCAAAGCTTGTGTTTCCTGTAACGCTTGGCCAGTCTTTTACATTGTAAAGCCATTCTTTTATTTTTTCACTGTTGTTTCCTGCTTCCTGGATTGCCTGTGCAAATAATCTCACTGCGTCATAAGCGTTTGCAGCATAAATGTCTGGCTGTTTCCCAAATTTCTTCCGGTATTCTTCAAAAAAAGTTTTTGAAGGCTCTTTATTGGAATCAGGGTTGAATTCTGGTGCATGATAAATGACCCTTTCAGCGGCTGTTCCTGCGGTTTCAACAATAACCGGCTGCGCAAATCCTTCTGGCGCAAGCCATTTTGCGTTAATGCCGAGCTCATAAGCCTGTTTCAGCAAGTTTCCCTGTTCCTGGTAGCCCACAAGGAAAATCCCTTCAGGGTTTGCTTCTTTTATCTTTGTAAGCTGCGTCCTGAAATCTGTTGCATTATTTTCATAGCTTTCCTTTGCAGCAATTGTTCCCCCGATTTCCGTGAAGAATTTTTCAAAAGTCTTTGAAGTTGCAATCCCGTAATCATTGTTGCCGTTCAGCAGTGCAACTTTGCTTATTCCCAGATTATTTTTTACAAAGCCCGCAAATACTTTCTCGTCGAACTCTGAATTTGGGATATTGCTGAAAACAAAACCTCCTGCTTGGGAAATAGCGGGATTTTTTGCGCCGATATTCATTAAAACAATTTTTTGCTTTTCCGCCAATGGCGCAACTGCAAGGACAACCCCGCTAATCATTGTAATTTCCGCAGGAACATTTTCAAATTTTTCAAAAGCGCTCAGTGCCTCTTTTGCATCTCCCTTTGAATCCTCAAAAACAACTTCAAGCTTTTGCCCGCTAATTCCGCCTGCTGCATTAATCTGGCCTGCTGCAAGCTCTGCCCCGCTCCTTGCGCTTTCGCCATAAATTGCAGAATTGCCGCTCAGTGGAACCAGAGCGCCGATTTTTATTTTTTGTTCTCCCTGCACGGGCGGTGTGCTGCAGCCGCTGAACAAAACAATTGCCAGAATTAAGCCGATAACCAGGATTTTTATTTGAATGATTTGTACCACCGTTCGTATTCCTTGTGGGTTGCAAAACAGTGCAGAATGTAAACAGTTTCTTCCTCAATGTAATAGATTATTCTGGCTTGTTTTGTGACATTTTCAGTAATGTAAGGCAGGCCATGCCCAAGGTGTTTGCCGGTTTCTTTTGAAGCAAGTTTTTCAATACGGCTTCCAAATTGCTTGTTTAATGGATTGGCTATTTTTTCAAGTTCCTTTTCGGCAGTTTCAAGAATTTTTGTCTGCATTTTACCACTTGAACTTTTTCTTGATTTCGGCAAAGGACTTGGTTTTTATATTGCCTGCTTTCACTTCGTTCATTTCTATTTTGACGGCTTTGGCGACAAGTTCTTTTTCCTCTTCGTCAATCATTCTTTCATAATTGAGAAGAGCCTGCCTGACAACTTCAGTCTGGTTTCCGGCATAGCCCTTTTCAATGGCTTTTTTTACAATTGCCTCGTAAGGCACTCCAAGATTAGCATTCATGTGCAATCACCCATATATTAAATGTACAATAAATCATATAAATAATGTGCATTCAATGAACATTTATTATGCACTTATTTCTGCACTTCCCTTTTAATTCCCAGAATTCCTGTCGGCTTGAATAATAAGAAAACCAGCAGTATTACAAATGCAATTGCGTCCTTGTATCCTGATGGAAGGAACCATATCCCAAAGTTTTCCGCAAACCCAAGAAGAAAGCTTCCTAAAATAGCGCCCGGCACGCTTCCAATACCCCCGATTACCGCCCCTGTAAAACCTTTGATGATTAAATTTGTCCCCATTGTGGGCTCAAGGTTCTGTTCTAAAGCAACAAAAATTCCCGCTACTCCCGCAATTGCGCTTCCAATTACAAAGCTCCAATTATAAATCCTGCGCGAATTAATCCCAAGCGTTTCAGCAACACTTTTGTTGTCTGAGACTGCGCGCATTGCCTTTCCAATTTTTGTGCGCTTCATGAAAAACCAGAGCAGTGCAAGCAGGGCAAAAGAGCTTATTACAATGAAAACCTGCAAGGGGGTGATTATTGCGTCAAAAATCTCTATTCCTTTTGCAATTTTGATAAAGCCAATTGTTTTTACATCAGCACCGAACAAGAGCAGAATAACCGATTCAATGAGAATCAGCAGGGCAAAGCTTGCAACAAGGATTATTACTGTGCTTGCCTTTCTGTTCATGAACCTTTCATAAACAAAGAAGTTGCATGCCAATCCGAACAATGCTGCAAAGCCGATTGCAAGCGGAATGCAAACCCAGAAGTTTATCCCAAGCATTGAAAACAAAAAATATAGAAAATAGGCGCTTGCTGCAACCGTTGCTCCGTGCGCAAAATGCACGAATTTTGTTGTAGAGTAAATCAGCGAGAAGCCGGCTGCAACAAGCGCATAAATCGCGCCCGCAATCAGGCCGTTCACAAATAACTGCGTGAAAACCATTTGGAATCTCTTTATATTACAAAGAAAGAGGATTATAAATTTCTTGCTTTAGGGCTTGTATTCCACAAACTGCCCGTTTTTGATTGTTTTTATCAAAACTGTTTTGTTCACGTCGCCCTTTTCATCGAACTGCACACTGCCTGATACTCCCTGATAGGTTTTGCTCACTTCAAACAGCTTGCTCTTGATGTCTTCTTTTGTGCCGTTGCTTGCGAGCACTGCTTTTACACCAAGCATTGTTGCATCATAAGACTCGGCAAGGTCAATTGGAACAACATTGTCATTGTATTTTTCGGAATACCTCTGTTTCAATTCCTGGTATCTTGGGCTTTCTGGCGGGTTGCCAGGCATCATATAAATCAGGCCTTCAACAGCATCTCCTGCAATGTTGATTATTTCCTGGTCTTCAATTTCCTGGGGCATTATAAAAAGCGCGCTGAAACCAAGCTCTTTTGCCTGTTTTGCAATCAGCCCAACCTGTTTAGGGCTGGTTACAGAGAATATCAGCACATCGGGATTTGCCGCCTTGATTTTTGCAAGCTGTGTCCTGAAATCAGTTTCTGATTTTGAAGGGACCTGTTCTTCAATAACAATTTCTCCGCCAAGTGTGGAAAAAGATTTTTTCACTCCGCTTGAAATCTCTGTTGCAGCATCATTGCTTGTTTCAGTGATTATTGCCATTCTTCTTTTTCCAGAATCATACGCCAACTGTGCAGCAGCCTTGTATCGCAAAAAATCGGAAATAGTTGTCCTGAAAACATATTCGCCTGCATCAGAAATTGAGGATGCAGTTGACAAGGGAGTAATCAAGATCGTTTTTGATTTATTCGCAATCGGCGCAGCCGCAAGAGTAGTGCTGCTGCAGCTCCCTCCAATGATAATATCAACGTTGTCAATGTTTACAAACTTGTTCATTATTGTGACTGTTTCCCGCGTATCGCAGCTTTTCTGGTCTTCCATAATCACTTGAATAGGCCTGCTTGTTTCTTTCTGCAAATCCTCAACAGCAAAGCCTATGCCATAAGGAAGGCCGCGGGACAAATGCACATAATCCCCGCTCAAATCAGCAAGCACACCAATCTTAACCGGTTTTTCAGCTGAAGGCGCTGGCTGCTGTGTGCAACCGAGAAAAAGCAAAATTGTTGCAATTAAAAAAATTGGAATTAAAACCACGGTTTTTTGCATTGCAATCATTCCAATTATTTTTTGATTAAGCCATATTGAATGAAAACCTTAAAAATAAGGTAAGTGCATATTTTTCTGTTAATTTTTGAGGTGTTTTTTTTGGGAAGGAATACTTACGGTGCAAAAAGAAGGAAAACAAGGATTGTGAGGACAGCAAAGAAAAGGCCTGCAGGCATAAAGATTGCGCGCAAGTTTTGATTGAGGCAGGTAAACCTGCGGGAAGATGCCTGGGGCTCGGGGGGCATTTCCCAGGAACCTGTTTTTCAGGACACAAAAATGAAGATGAGGCCTGGCAGAGCCGTTTCAAAGTTTGGCCATAGGTTTGCGAGAAGAAGGCGCGGCAGAGGCCCGGATACAATTGCAACAGCAGGCCTGAAAGTAAAAGCCAATGAATATGGCCTCGGCCCAATGTCCAGTGCTGAGCAAATGTTGAGGCGCTTGAGAAATAAGGGAAAAGGGGAAGATCCAAAAAGAAGGCGCAGCGTCTAGGGCATTTGATTATTCCAAAATTTCCTTTACTTTTCTTGCAACAGCGCTTTTCGGGTTTTTGAAGAGGTAAGCCTGCAGCTGGTTATAATTTTTGCACCTGCGCGATTGCGAGGCCTTTTCAAAATCAATAATCACCGGCAGGCAGTTTTTCTTTACAAGAATGTTTGCCCCCCTGCCTGCAAGCTGGCCGTGGCTCAATCCTATTTCATCAAGCTTTTCTGCCTGTTCCAGAAGCGAATCAATGCATTTTTTCAGATTCTTTTTTGAAGGGTTTGCAAAAAGCCATTTTGAAAAATGCTTTCCTTCAATGAATTCCATCAGGATAATCCTTTTTTCCAAATCGAAAGAAATTAATTCCGGACCAATGCGGATTCTGTTTGCCGCTGCAAGATGCATTGTTTCCTTTTCAGCCATGTTTTTGCGCGGGCTGTCTTCCTTCTCGATTTTTACAACAAGCTTTTTCCCGGCCTTGTTTTTAACAAGGAAAATTTCGCTGCTCCAGCCTTTTGCAATTTTTTCGGCCAGCAATAATTTTTTTTGCCTCAGAAAGAGCTTCAACCTTGAATCAGAACAGGAAAGCATCGGAAAAACCGCTTATTGAATCTGTGCAAAGCTTTTTAAAAAAAGAAAGCCATAAATTGATTATGCCGAATCCAGCCCAAAGAAAGCCTGTTCCAAGATTTTCCCAGCGCGGAAGATTTTATGTCCCGAAGCAGGCTTCAATCAAGCCGCTTGAGCGCGGCATATTTCGTCTGCGCAGGGCATATGAATATAATGAAAAGCAGGTTACAAAAAGGATTGCCCAGCTTGTGAAAATAAAAAACAAGACAGCTTCTTCCAATATGCCTGAAGCCAAGAAGGCAAGAACTCTTGCATTGCTTGACAATGGGATCAGGAACCTGGGGCAGGAAAAAGGCAGGCTGATTTCAAAGTTTGAACGCGCATACGAGCCGCTTGCTGAAGAGGCAATAAGGCGCCTCAAATCGCATCCGGATTATCCAGCGGTTTATTCCAAAAGGTATTTTATTGAAGAGGTCAGGGACAGTTTGCTTAAGCCGGGAACGCATTCTGTCGGGATGCTTGACATTGACAGGCTGAACAAGTTTCTTGCAAAGCACTACCACCAGTCTACGGGAAGAGTGGTTTCAATTTTCACTGAAAGTGTGGCAGAAGTTCTCGGGTCAAGAGGCGGGTTTGCCTGCCTTTATGGCGGCGATGAAGTGGGAATTTTTCTTCCAACAACAGGGGAGGAAATTGCTCATTTAATGAAGGAATTAATTGTTGTTTTCAGGAAAAAGCTGAACACAAGCGAATTTGCATCAATTGCCCACACTCCCGAAGTGCAAAACCTCGCTTTTTCAGGGGTTTTCAGGGATTTTTCCTGGAGTAAACTTGAAGGGCACACGGAAGCAATGTCATTGCTGCTTTCATTTCCCGGGAAAAAACTCAATGCGGAAAATG
>JAQTPU010000035.1 GCA_028712575.1 Candidatus Iainarchaeum sp. | reverse complement strand
GCATTTTGGAAAAATAATCTTGTTTAATGAAACATTCCCATTGCGCTATGCAGGCAATAAAAAGCAGCGCCTTGAAGAAGAAATCAAAAAAGCGCACGAATACAAAGATGGCGGGTAAAACATGCGCTTTTTTATTTTCAATCGAACAAAATAGTATCTGATAAAAAATGGCAAGAATCGGAAGTCTGCGCAGAATCGTGAATAGGGCAAAAGACAGAACTGAACGCGCCAAAACTAAAGCAATAAATGCGGAGTTGGCAGCAAGAAACCAGAAGCAAAAAGTGCACGGCGCACTTTCACAGTTAGATGCTGAATTGCAAAGGCCCAGAGTTTATACTGACAGGAAAAAATTCCTGCTTGCGTACAATGAAAGTCATCCGGGAGAAAGCAGATTTCCTACTGCGGGAGAATTAATCCAACGATTTGTCAGAGAATCCAAAAAACTGCAAAAATCAGAAAACCGACGCGCAAAAGCAGAAGTTGCTTTCGAAGCTTCCGAAAACAGATTGGCAAGAGCAAAGCGCTTGAGAAGTTCAAGGCTTGGAAAGGCGGTTCGAATTGCAACAGGCGGCCCAAAGCTTTGGAAAAGAATCAAAACGCGGGCAAAAAAATAATTTTTTTCTTTTTATTAAACTGCCAGTTTCTTTTTCGAAAGTAATCGTACAATTATCAATTTGCATAATTATTTTAACCTTTTCAAGCGTGATATTAATATGAGCGAAAAAACTGTCAAGCCTGTTTCTGCAAAAGTTTCAAAAATGCCTTTCAAGGGGCACGTGTATAATGTTACGACTGAAACAGGAAACCTTTTTGTAGAAGACATTTTGGTTCACAATTCAGGCGGCCTCGGAACTCCTCCGCATTTGAGAGTGGAGCCAGGCATGATTCACCGTTCTTCCGGAGGAGTGCTTTTCCTTGATGAAATTGCAACGCTCTCCCCGAAGGCACAGCAGGAGCTTTTGACTGCAATGCAGGAAAAAAAATATTCGATTACGGGCCAGAGTGAATTAAGCTCTGGAGCAATGACACGCACAGAGCCTGTTCCCTGCGATTTTGTGCTTGTTGCGGCAGGCAATTATAACGATTTGAGAAAAGTGCATCCTGCCTTGCGCTCCAGGATAAGGGGTTATGGCTATGAGCTTTACATGAATGTTGACATGCCTGACACAGAGGAAAACCAGTTTAAGATTGTCCAGTTTGTTGCACAGGAAATCAAGAAGGACGGAAAAATCCCTCATTTTTCAAGCGAGGCTGTCGAGGAAATTATTTTCGAGGCGAGAAAAAGGGCTGACCACAAGGGAAAATTGACTTTGAAGCTGCGCGATTTGGGCGGGCTTGTGCGGGCTGCGGGGGACCTTGCAAAGGCAAAAGGCCATGGGGTTGTACTGCTTGAGGACATTAAGCAGGCAAAAATGTCGGCAAGGACTCTGGAACAGCAGATGGTTGACAAGATGATTGAAATGAAGAGGGATTATGATGTTTATTTGAGCAAGGGTTCCGCAGTCGGAAGAGTGAACGGCCTTGCAGTAATGAGCGACACTTCAGCAGGAATGATCCTGCCGATTGAAGCGGAAATTGCCCCTGCTTCAAGCAAATCCGAGGGCAGGATTATTGCGACTGGAAAGCTTGGGGAAATTGCAAAAGAGGCCGTGCAGAATGTTTCGGCCTTGATAAAAAAGATTTCAGGAAAGGACATTTCAACAAGAGACCTGCATATACAGTTCCTCCAGACTTATGAGGGAGTTGAAGGGGACAGTGCAAGCGTTTCTGTTGCAACAGCAGTGATAAGCGCATTGGAAGGAATTCCAATTAAACAGAGCCTTGCAATGACAGGCAGTTTAAGCGTGCGCGGAGAGGTTCTGCCTGTCGGCGGTGTCACTGGCAAGGTCCAGGCAGCAATTTTAGCCGGGTTTAAGGAAGTCATTATTCCGAAGGCAAACCTGCAGGATGTTGTCCTGCCGAAATCGGAGCTTGCGAAAATAAAAATTATTCCGGTAAGCGGTTTGAACGAGGTTTTGAAAAATTCCTTTGAAACAGGCCGGAAGAAAAACACTTTTCTGGTTTCACTGGAAAAACTGTTCAAGGAATTTCCAAAGATAAAGGAAAAAATTTCAAAGCCGGCGATTGAATAATTGCTTTCACTGTGTCAGCAGTATTCTTCCTTCCCGCATCCTGAATTTTTCTTTTGCTATTTCCTTGAGTTCCTTTGTCTTGAAATCCGCGAATGCAATGCTGTTTTTTGCCTTGTTTATTTTTTCGACTTTTCCCAGCCATTTGCCTTCCTTGTTGTAGACAGGCAGGCCTATCAGGAGTTTTGTTATTTTCTGCCTTATGTCGATTGCATTCAGCAGCCTGAACGAAATCAGGAGGATTGCGAAGCTTCCTACAAGGACCATGAGGAACCAGGCAAGGTCTGCCTGCCGCAGGAAAACAAGGGTTCCTGCGTCAAGCACAAACCAGATTGCTATTATTGAAACACCAGTAATCAGGTATTTTTTCATCAAATAAGCCTTTTTGAAGTGTATTACGTCGATTATTCTCCCTAGGACAACGCTAAGCGCAGCCAGCACGAAGAATATGTATGTCGAGTGAATCACGCTTACAATGTCAAGCAGGGGGTCTGCTGTCTGTATCCCTACAAAGTTGTTGTAGGCAGTGTATGCTGCGAATGCAATTATGAAAAAAACCCCGATGTAAAAAAGCGAGCTTATTCTCTGCAGGGAAATGCTTGCGGTTATTCTCCTTGTGTTTGAAATAATCATTTCTTCAATGCCGAATCCCTTCATCAGGAGGTATGCCCCTATTACTGCCATCAGGCCCTGAAGAAACTGGGCCTGTGCCCCGAAGAGGTATGTGAGCGCGTAAAAAACAAGAATTATTCCGGGCAGGCCGAACACTATCCTTGCAATGTACGGGTCTTTCAAAGCGGCTTTTACAGTGAAAAAAGCCGATTCTATTTCCATTGCCTGCTTTACTATTACGGTTTCCTTGGAAATTATTTTTGCCCTGCTCTGGAGGATTGGAATTACCTGGTCGTCTTCTGCGCCGTCTGTCACAAGCACAAAGCCTTCCGTGGAAAATTTTTCCAGGACAGTGTCAAGCTGTTCGTTGATTGCCTTGTCTGACTCGAATCCTGATTTTCCAATGCCGGTCAGGGTTACAATTTCAAGGTTCACGAATTTTGGCTTTAATTCGTCGAATTTTTTTACTGCGGCAAAAATCGTGTTTGCATCGCTTTCCGCAGGGTCTGCAAGCGCAAGCTTTGCAGCTGCCTTGAGGTTTGCCTCCCTGCCTATTACAGGGCCCTGAATGTCTGTTTTCCTTCCCAAATCGTTGTCCCTGTCAACGCAAACAATAAGAATCTTGTCCATAAGCACCATTTTCTGCCTTATACCAAAATAATATATACCCAATTAAGTATTTAATATTTAACAAGCCTAATTATCCTGGTTTTTTCATGGCAAAGCGTTTTTCAAGTGTCGAATCCCACAAGATAAAGCAGGGGGTTTTTCTCCTCCTGCTGGTTTTAATAATCACTGTTGTCTGGCTTGCGCTTACAAACATGCAGCTTTTTGCATATATCCTGCTTTCAATTGCCGTGCTTGCAATACTAAGTTTCATTGTCTGGCGCTATGATTTTTTGCTCACTCTCAAGGAATACGAAAGGGCTGTTGTTTACAGGTTTGGAAAAGTAGTGAGAGTGGGGGGCCCGGGCTGGACTTTTATAATGCCTATTATCGAATCCTTCAAAATAGTCGATTTGAGGACGCACACTATTGACATTCCGCCCCAGGAGGTAATTACAAAAGACAGCATAGTGGTTACGATTGATGCAATAGTTTACCTTTATGTGAAGCCAGACAAGCAGTCAGTCATAAACAGTGTCGTTGAAATAAAGGATTATGAAAAGGCCGCGGAAGAATTCGTAAAATCCACTGTCAGGGATGTTGCAGGAACCCTGACTCTTTCCGAGCTTATTACAAATATTGCCGAATTCAATTTGAGGGTTCTGCAGCAGATTGAAAAAATCGCGCAGTCCTGGGGAGTGACTGTCGAGGCGGTGCAGATTTCAAATATTACCCTGCCGAAAGAGCTCCAGGATGCGCTTACTACACAGAAGGCCGCGGAACAGCAGAAGCTTGCGAGAAGCCAGCTTGCCGACGCGCACAAGCTTGAAATAGAGGCTGTAAAAGCGGCCGCGGAACAGCTTTCGGACAAGGCGCTTGCCTATTATTACATCAGGGCGCTTGAAAAGCTCGGCGAGGGAAGGAGCACGAAATTCTTTTTTCCAATGGAATTGACAAAGCTTGCGGAAGCAGTCGGCGGAACACTTGCGGCAGGGGCTGCAGCAAAAAATTCTTCCGAGCTTGAATCATTGTTCAAAAAATACAAGCCTGCTTTGAAAAAAATTCTTGAGAAAAAGTGATTCTAAGCGCTTGAAACAATTACAACTGCTTCTATTGCAGCGCCGATTATTATGCATGCAAAGGAAATTCCAATCAGTAGCACAGTGTCCTTGATTATTGTGTCTGCCTCGTGCGCATAATAATGCCTTTTTGTAACCATTATCCCTATTATTGCGCCTGCAATCGCCCCTATGAAATAACCGCTGGCCTCGAACAGGCCGTGCGGGATGAGGCCGAGCGCATTGAACAGGCCGTGGCCGAAAGCAATTATCCCCTTGAAAAGCCCGAACTGGGAATAGCTTGCAGCCAGGGCCAGCACGTCTTTTCCCACTACCACGCCTATTATTGATGCATTCCAGGCAATAAGGAAAATTGCGCCTGCGCCGAACACAAGCGAGAGGATTATTGCAAGCACAAGCACGGAGGAATTGTTCAATGCAATTACTTCGAACCAGCATACCATGTCTTTTCCGCAGCCCTCTCTTGCAGTAGCCATTCCGGCCCCCGAGAGGCTGCTTTTCAACTGGTTTATCTGGCCGAGGCTTGCTTCCTGCGAAGAAAAAACAGCGGTTTTCATTTCAACAGGCAGGACAGAATACCAGAAGGCATAGCTTATTATCAGGCCGATGAAAATCCATGCGAATGCCTGCAGGACATTAAAATGGCGCGCAAGAAAAGTCGGCGCAAAACCAGGGTGTTTTGCCTCCCTTTTTTCCTCGTGCTTCAGCAGGTTTTCCATTACCGGAATAAGGCCTATTGTGAAAAAGGCTATTCCGAGCATGCTTGCGCTTTCCTTGAACATGTAATATGCTATGAACATTGCGACGCTGCTAAGGATTATTGCATGCAGCATCATGAGCAGGGGGTGCCTGTGCACTGATTTTGCGCTGAAAAGAGTTTCCAAAACCATAGGTTTTTCCCGCTGCCAGTTGTGAAAAGTTCGGTTTTAAATATGTTGCGATTTGATAATTATTATATATCCAATAGGGAAAGGTAGAATATTAATTTATTCGCTATTTTTGAATTTGAAAAAGGTTTTTTTTTATGAAATGTTCTTTGCCGGGAGAATTTCTTGCCACTGAAGAGGAATTTTCAAAAGGGGAAAACACCTTCGAGGAAAACGGGGACATCCGCGCGGATTCAACAGGCCTGCCTTCCGAAGACAAGAAGTACAAGATAATTTCTGTTTCAAAGCAGAAAAACCTTGTTCCCCTGTCAGCGGGAAGCATTGTTTTCGGCACGGTGATGCTTGTAAGGACAAATTCGGTTTCAATTGAAATGCATCCCCTGAACCTCAAGTCAGAAAGGCAGGTAATCGGCGCATCTTATGCAATGCTGCCTGTGAGGAATGTTTCGCGGGAATACGTTGAGGACCTGAAGGCGCAGTTTAAAATCGGCGACATTGTAAAGGCGAAGGTTGCTGAGGCAAAGCCGTGGGGCATAGACTTGAGGACGAATGAAAAGGAACTCGGGGTAATAAAGGCCTTCTGCAGCAGGTGCAGGCAGCCCCTGCAGTTGTCAGTCACGGGCCTGAAATGCACAAGCTGCGGGAATTCCGAAACAAGAAAGCTGTCGTCCGAATACGGCCAGATTGCGCTTGGCTGACGGATTAATTTTTTTCATGGAACATTTATGATTTTTTGAGGTGTTGTTTTTGGAGATAACTGTTTTGGAAAGCAAGAAGGACTGCCTTGAGTTTGTAATAAAGGGCGAAAGGCACACGTTCACAGGCCTTTTGAGGGAGGCCCTGGTTCAGGACCCGAAAGTGGAGTTCGCCGCATACACTTTGAACCATCCCATGGACAAGGATGCAAAATTCATTGTCAGGACAGACGGCAAGACTGCAGTGAAAGCGCTTCAGGACGCATTGAAAGCGATTGATTCAAGCCTCGGCGAATTCGAGGAAGCAGTCAAGAAAGCCCTCAAGGAATAAAACTTTTTTTTACCGGCTTTTTGATGAAGAAGTTCCCGCGCGTGCTCGGAATTGACGACGGCTTTTTCAGGCCCGGGACAAGAACAAAGACAATCCTAATAGGCGTAATCTACAGGTTCGGGCACATTGTGGAGGGCATAGTGTCTTCCGAAATCAGGGTTGACGCGCTCGACTCGACCGAAAAAATAATCCGGATGCTGGCAAAAACAAAATTTTCAAGCCAGGTTTCCTTCCTCATCATGAGCGGCATAAATTTTGCGGGCTTCAATATTGCGGATGTAAAAAAAATTTTTGAAAAAACGGGAATTCCCGCAATAATCGTTTTCAGGAAAAAACCGAGAATGGAAAAATTCGTTCCCGCGCTTAAAAAAGTCCCGAATTTCAAAAAACGCATCTCCCTCATTGAACAGGCAGGGGAAGCGCATTCCTTTAAAAATTTTTTTTTCCAGTTTTATGGCTGTACGGAACAAGACGCAAAAGAGGTTTTGCGCAAAACAATACTCCACAGCAGCCTTCCGGAACCCGTGAGGCTTGCGCACCTGATTGCCTCGGGCGTTACTATCGGCGAAAGCACCAGGCCGAAATAAAAAAAAGGCGGTTATTTGAGCCAGAAACACAAGGACCATTTCCGTGAAAAGCTTCCGAAAAAAGGGCAGCCTGCGGAAACCGCTTCCGGAGAAAAGGAATCCGCCTTTAAAAAAATCCGGCGCGCCCTGAAGTGGATAGACCCCTTCACATATGTCGACCTTTATCTGATGCCTAAGGTGAACCCGTCGGGCAACGAATGGCTGGGCATTGCTGTTTATCTTGTTTCAGCGTTTGTTTTTGCATGGTGCATTTACACAGCGCTCGGCTTTGCATTTGGAACAGGCTCCCCGATGGTAATAGTGGTGAGCGGAAGCATGGAACCATTATACCACAGAGGCGATGTGATAGTCTTGTTCGGCGCAAACAGCCAGAATGTGCAGGCGCAGGAAGTGCGGCTTGATCTGCCCAGCCTGAAAGACACTCCTTTTTCAAAAATCGCGGTTCCAGAATACGTGCAGACGCCCGAAACCACTGCAGGCTTCCTGCTCGACAAAATAAAATTCAGCAACGGCAAGGAAATAGGAATAGACAGGAACGGCAGCATTGTTGTTTACAATTCAAATTTCACGGGCCAGCCGATTATCCACAGGGCAGTCGCAAAAATCAGGGCAGGCGACGGCTATTACCTCCTTACAAAAGGCGATTCAATAAACAACCCGACAATAGACCAGGACTGCGGAACAGTTTATTACCAGGATGCGGAAAAAACAACGCCGTATGCAACCGAAAAGCCCTGCATCACGCTTTATCCCGTGCCTTTAACAGGCCTTCAGGGAACAGCAGTGTTCCAGCTGCCCGCAATAGGCTGCGCAAAACTCTGGCTCTTTGACGACCTGTTCACACTCGCAGGAACAGGCAGGCTTCCAAAGGATTTCAAGGGAATATGCTAGCCTGCATGCGGCAATACTTAAAAACCTAACCCACTTAAGAATCATTAATCAATCAAAAAACCATTTTTTTTGGTGTTTCCTGCCTGAAAATTGTTTTTGAAAAAGCCTCGGATTTC
>JAQTPU010000034.1 GCA_028712575.1 Candidatus Iainarchaeum sp. | reverse complement strand
GGCAAAAATGCCTGCAAAATTAAGCGTTGCAATAGGCACTGATGTCAAGAGCATCGGCACAAGGCCGAAAAAAGTCAAGGAAATCACGACAGAGGAAATTGCAGCGCAGGATGCCGCAGGAAAGGCAAAAGAAGGCAAGAAAGAAGAAGGAAAAGCCGCAGCAGGAAAAGCGCCCGCGGCAGGCGCAGAAGCAAAAACAGCGGAAACAAAGCCCGCGGCAGGCGGAAAGCCGATTGCAGCCGGAAAAGCGGAAGCAAAAAAAGACGAAAAGAAAAAGTGACTTTTTCCAAAATATTTTTTCTAATTTTCAGTGTTTTTGCCGGGCAATTGGATTTTGTACTTTCTGCAGAAAAATCCGTATTCCATATTGAAAACTGAAACGATTTCCTTGAGTTCGTGCCCGATTTTTGTGAAATGGACAGGCCCTAATTTTGCTTCTTTTCCCATTATTTGATGCAAAAGCCCGGCATAACGCGCATCAATTTGTTTTCTCCGGATTTGAATAGATGCTATTTCAAGCGCGGACGGCTGCGAATTCCTTTCCACAAGCACCCGGATTTCACGGTTTGTTTGTTCCACTTCCTTATCCAATATCAAAAAATCCTTGTACAATCGCCCGTATGTTTTTGCGGCTTTGGCCAGCTTTTTTTGTTTCCGCCTGATTTCAAAACGTTTTCTTTTCGGATTAGGCATGCCAAATAAAACACTTGGCAAAAGGAATAAATAGTATAACGCCCTATTTTTATCTGGTTTTATGCCTTACAGGACTATTCTGTGGTTTAATGAAATAGCCGAAGGCAGCATTGGAATTGTTGGCGGCAAGGGCCTTAATCTTGGGATAATGACAAGGGCAGGCTTTCCAATTCCCCCTGGATT
This sequence comes from Candidatus Iainarchaeum sp., assembly GCA_028712575.1. Lineage (GTDB taxonomy): Archaea > Iainarchaeota > Iainarchaeia > Iainarchaeales > JAGVNX01. The sequence goes on along the minus strand of JAQTPU010000034.1, from coordinate 7,080 downwards.
TGTTGTAACCGCACAGGCTTATTTTGAGTTTTTGGACCATTCAGGATTGAGAAAGAAAATAACTGAAATGATTGATGCGATTGATGCTGAAGACACGAAGCAGCTTGAAGAAGTGTCGGAAAAGGCGCGCGGATTAATCAGGCAGGCCAAAATGCCGCAGGAAATCGCAAATGAAATCAAAAAAAATTATCTGAAGCTTTCAGAGAGAAGGATTGGCTTTATTTCGAGCAGCGAGGAAACTTATGTCGCTGTCAGAAGCAGTGCAACTGCAGAGGACCTTGCAGAAGCTAGTTTTGCTGGCCAGCAGGAAACCTATTTGAATGTGCACGGAAAAGACCGTGTTGTGGAGTCAGTGCAGAAATGCTGGGCAAGCCTGTTCACTGCACGCGCAGTCTACTACAGGCGCAAGCAGAATTTTGCAACTGAAAAGGTCGGGATTGCAGTTGTTGTCCAGAGAATGGTTGAAAGTTCTTCTTCAGGAATAATGTTCACTGCCGACCCTACAGGGGATGAAACAAAAATAATTATTGAGGCGGGTTTCGGGCTTGGAGAGGCTGTTGTAAGCGGTTCAATTACCCCTGATAATTATGCCATTGACAAGAATTCAATGAGCATAGTGGAAAAGAAAATCAATTATCAGGAGTGGAAGCTTGTAAAGAGGGGAAAGGAAAATTTCAAGCAGATGCTTTCAGAGGCGGAAGGGCGGAAGCAGAAGCTTGATGACAGGGCAATTTTGGAGTATGCGCGGATTGGAATGTTGATTGAGAACCATTACAAAAAGCCCCAGGACATTGAGTTTGCAATGGAGGGAAAAGAGCTTTTTATTGTCCAGAGCAGGGCAATTACAACCCTCGGTTTGAAGGAAAAGGCAGAGGCAATCAGGGACAGGAAGGAAAAATTAAAGGCAGTGACTGCAAAAGTCCTTGTGGCAGGCCTTGGCGCAAGCCCGGGAATTATTTCAGGAAGAGTCAGGGTTGTTCCCGATGTTGAAGACGTGCAAAAAGTCGAAAAAGGCGATATTTTGGTTACAAAAATGACCTCCCCCGACTGGGTTCCGACAATGAAAAAAAGCATTGCGATTGTAACAAACGAAGGGGGAAAGACCTGCTTTGCGGGACAAACAAAAGTTCTGACCAATAAGGGGATAATTGCCTTTGAAGAGTTGTTCAGCAAAGCAGAGCAGGGAGAAAACTTTTTTGCATTATCCCTGGATAAAGAAAGCCTTAAACCAGAATGGAAAAAAATAACTGCCTGCATGAAAAGAAAGGCGGAAACAATTAAAATTGCGGTTTCACAAAGGGGAGAAGCCAATGAAAATTACCTTCAATTGACCCCAAGCCACAAAATGATGCATCTGGAAAACAGGCAAATAACTGAAAAAGAGATAAGCCGGATTATTGGTGCAGAAGAATCTGTTTGCGCAATTGACTCAATTCCGGTTGTTTCTGATGCCGGCGAAAGCAATATGAAAAAAGCATATTTGATGGGGGCATTGTTTACAGACGGGAGCATGCACCTCAACAAAAGGCACGGGCGCATAACTTTTGTTCAGAAGAATGTTCCTGAAAAAAGGGAATTTATTGGAACTGTTGTTGGCTATTTCAAAGATTTGTTTAATGTAGAAATGAAAGCGAGGGAAAGAACCTACACTTCAACAATAAGAAACTATACTTTTACAAGCACTGCAACGGCTTACACCTGCAGTCAAAAAGCGCCTGCAGAAGCAATGCTTGAAAGTTACGAAGCCATTGAAGAATGGGCCTTAAGGACAGATGAGGAAAATTTGCTGATGTTTTTGGCAGGAATTATTGACGGCGATGGAAGCTTCAGCAAAAGCCACGGTTGCAGACTGCACATTTATTCAAGCGATGAAAAACTGACAAAAGCAATTGTTCTTGGCTGCTTGCGCCTTGGAATACAGCCAACCTTGCAGAAAAACAGGGAAACCTGTTTGAATATCCAGATTGTCGAAGGGCTTGAAAAATTGTTGAAATACACTAAAAGAGTGAAATTCAACCCAAGGGAAAAAATCCAGGGGGCAAAATTGTTTTCAGCAAAGCAATTGCTCGGAGATATTATTAATGAAGTCAACTGGGGCGGAAGAATAAAGCCATATGTTGAGAAGAATTTGCTTATTGATTCTAAAAAAGTTTTGGAACGAATTGTGCCGATGGCAAAAAAAGAGACGCAGAAAGAATTGCAGAAAATTTGCAATAGCCCAATCAGAATGAAACGCGCTGTACGCTTGGAAGATTGTGAAGAAACCGATGTTTTCAATATTGAAGTTGATGAACAGCACAATTATGTTGTTTTTACTGAACAATTCACCCCTTTGTGGGTTGCAAATTGCCATGCGGCAATTGTTTCGCGCGAGTTGGGCATTCCCTGTGTTGTTGGAACAGGAAAAGCAACGCAGATTTTGCAGGACAACGACACTGTCACTGTCAATGGCTATGATGGAATTGTTTACGAGGGAAAAGTAGAATTGGAAGCGCCGAAAAACATTGAGGATGCTGCGCCTGTTTTTGAAAGAAAGGAAATTGACGCCCTTGAGAAAGTAATGCAGAAAGAAATAAAAAAAATCGGCAAGGAAAAGAAAAAACCCGAAAAGCAGAAAATTGTTGAAAGGGAGAAAAAAATTTCGGAACTGGAAGCTGAAGAGGAAAAAGAAGTCGCCCACGAGCTGAAAGAGGATGTTGTTGAAGAGTCGAGGGACGAGGTTGAGGAAATTCTTGCGGAATTCGGAAAGAAAAAGGCAGAGGAAATGCCCGAAGAAGAAGTGAAAGAAGAAGAGGGCATGCTTGCCGACGTGCTGCGCAAAACAGCTGTGAAGGTGAAGGTTAATGTTGCACTGCCTGATGCCGCTGCTTCTGCCGCAAAAACAAATGCAGACGGAGTCGGCCTGCTGCGGGCAGAGCACATGATTACTGCGGGGGGAAAGCATCCCGCTGAATATTTGCGGGAGGGAAAACAGGAAGAGCTCACCGCAGTGGTAAAAGAAGGCATTAAAAGAGTGGCTTCCCTTTTCAAGGGAAAGCCCGTCTGGTACAGGACTTTTGATGCAAGGACAGACGAATTCAGGCATTTGGAAGGCGGGGAAAAAGAGCCTGAAGAGGACAATCCGATGATTGGCTGGCACGGCATAAGAAGGGACCTTGACGAGCCGGAACTTTTGAAGGCGCAGTTTTTTGCAATAAGGCAATTGATAACCGAGGGCATTGACAATGTCGGGATAATGCTTCCTTTCGTGCAGAGCGTTGAAGAGGTAAAGCAGGCAAAGGCCCTTGCAAAAGAGTGCGGATTAAATCCCCGCGAAGACGTGCAGTTCGGGGTAATGGTCGAGACTCCGGCTGCCTGCTGGATAATTGACGACCTGATTGAAGAGGGAATTGATTTCATCAGTTTTGGGACAAACGATTTGACACAATTAACTCTTGGCCTTGACAGGAACAATGAAAGAATACAGAAATGGTTCACTGAACAGCATCCCGCAATCCTGAAATCAGTGAATCACGTGATACAGGCCTGCAATGCGGCAAAAGTCACTACTAGCATCTGCGGCCAGGCAGGGTCAAATCCGGATATGGTAAGGCATTTGATTCACTTTGGCATTGACTCTGTTTCAGCAAACATTGATGCAGTCGAAAAAATAAGAAAAGCAGTCCTTGTAGAAGAAAAGAAAATGCTCATTCAAAATGACGACATTTAAGATTGCTTTTTCTTTGCTTTTGACAATTCAAAAGAGTATAAGCGCAGGACTTCCGGAGCCCAGGTTTTGTCGTGCATCCGAATGAATTCCCTTATCCCCCTGGGGGTCCTTTCAACTACCGCAAAATCCATTGGCACCCAGGGATTGCGTTTTTTCTTTGCATCGTCAATTCTTCCCTGGATTGCCTGTTCAGCATCCTGCTTTGAAATGCGTGCTCTCTGAACTACAAAACCGCCGTAATATGCTGCAGAGCCAATGCCGTGCAGGGCAAACAGGTTTCTTTTTTTGCAGGCTTCAGGCCCTTTCCAATAAGCCGGAGCCTGCTCCTGTCAATTCCAAGTTCATCAGAGATTCTTGCATTAATTATGTCCATCGGGTTCTGCCCCGCCTTCACAAGGCCTGCGGGCAAATCCCACCATTTCGGCGCTTCGGGCACAGCTGGAGGGCGCCTGATAATGACAATATGCGTAGGCTCACCGTCCTGCCCAGAGCCGATTTCAAGAATGGAATTAATTCCGATATTAAAAGCAAGTTCTCTGTGGGCTTTCCTGTCAAGGCGCTTTGCCGTGCGGATTTTCTTTTCCGCAAGCGCTTTTACCTTTTCTCCAAGAATGGCCCTTTTTTCAGCAGAACGCCTTCCCGAATACCACTCATTGAAAGTGGCTTTTGAAACAGGAATTTTTACAGTTGGAATTTCAGTTCTTGGCCTGCCTGTTCTTTCCTGCCTTGGAATACGGCCTATGCGCGCTATTTCCGCATTGAATAATTCAACCCCTTTTTTTGCCCTTGAAGCAACAAGCCTTTCAAGCGCTTTCTGCCCTGAAGCGCCTGGCTTTGGGGCAGGCATTTCCCTTTCCACCAGCTTGGGAACAAACCAGGGACCTGCCAGCAAATGCCTTGTGCCTGCGCGCATTTGCCTTGCCTGCTGTTTCCTGACACGAGCCATAATACCACTATTAAAAGAATTATTACTTACTGAATATTTATATGCTTCGCATTGATTTGAAAAAGGCGGTTGAAGAAATAAAAAAGCGCAGTGCAAAAATTGTCCTGCTTCAGCTGCCCGAAGGACTGAAAACACGCAATTTGGAAATTGCCTCCGAACTGCAGAAAAAAACTTCGGCACTGGTTGTTTCAACCCTTGACCCCTGCTTCGGGGCGTGCGACCTTGCGGAGAATGCAGCAAAGCAGGTTGGGGCGGATTTGATTCTGCATTTCGGGCACTCGCAGTTTTATTCTCCTGAAGTGCCGACAATTTTTGTTCCTCTCGGTTATGAGCTTGAGAACAAGAAACTGAAGGAGCTTGCTTCAAGGGCTGCGGAATTATTGAAAAAAAGCGGAATAAAAAAAATTTCCTTATGCTCGACAATCCAGTATCTGGATTTTTTTGGTTTGTTGAAAAAAGAATTTGAAAAGAAGGGGATTGCGATTGAAATTCCCGCAGGAAAAAATGCCTCTCCTGGCCAGGTTCTTGGCTGCAATTATTCCGCTGTTTCAAGGCAGGCTGATGCCGTTGTTTTTTTCGGCGATGGATTGTTCCATCCGCTTGGAATTGCTTTCAGCTCGAAAAAACGCGTTTTCATAATTAACCCGCTCGAGGCGGAAGCAAAGGAGCTTGCGGGGGAAAAGGAATTGTTTTTGAAAAAAAGGTTTGCACTGATTGAAAAGGCAATGCCTGCGCAGAAAATAGGCATCCTGTTGAGCGGAAAAAAAGGCCAGTTCAAAATGCAGAAAGCCCTGGAACTTAAAGAACTTATTGAAAAGCACCGCAGGCAGGCATTTTTGTTCACTGCGGATTTAATCAGGCCGGATTATTCGTTGGGAATTGAAGTTGATGCTTTTGTCTGCACTGCCTGCCCCAGGCTTGCAATTGACGATGCAAGCTCTTTCAGAAAGCCCCTGCTTAATCCAAGCGAACTGGAAATTGCACTGGGAGAAAAAACTTTTGAAGAATATGAAATAGGGGAATTTTTTTAGTGCATTCTCAATCGCATTGCAATAATGTCGGGGTCGTCGTCATTGTCTTTCTTTTTTCTTTTTGCAGGGGATTTTGCCGAAGGCTTTCTTTTTTTCTTGGGCTTTTGAATGCCTGTTTCTTCACTGCCCTGTTCTTCCGGCGCTGTTTCTTCGGCATCAGGAATTTCAGAGGCATCAACCTGCCCTGTTGGAGAAACAATTGTTCCGTCAAAGCTTTCTCCGCGGACAGCGGATTCAAAATTCCGGAGATTGCTTCCATTAAGGAAAAAACCGGTTATTTTTGAGCGCTTCAGAATCAAGGCTGCGGGAATATCAAGCACGAGGTTCTGCCTTGGCTTTGATTCCTCTTTCATGAGAATCTTGATAAGCGCGTCATAGGAAAGCTCCCTGTAAAGCACTGCATCGGGATTGTCTCTCGGGTTTGAACCATAAATTCCGTTAACATTGCTCAAGTTGATGAAAGTGCCTCCAAGATATTCTGCCAAAAGCGCTGCGTCGAAATCGGTTGTAACTCCGGGAATTAATCCGCCAAAAACAGGTATTTTTCCGGAATCAATAATTGTTTTTGCCTTCTTGATGTCAGTAAGGACTTCCCTGAAGGAATTGCCTAATGCCTGGATAAAGAGCTGTGCATTGAGCCTTGTTGCGGCAATCCCGATTTCGTCAAGCTCGAAGTTGCTTGCCCCAAGCGCTTTTGAAGTTTCGACAAAATCCCTTGCAAGAACTCCTCCGCCGATTACAAGCGCAAATTTGTAGCCCGAAGATTGGAGGGAATTGATTGAATCCGCAATCTGCCTTACTGCTTCGGAATTAATCACGCCTTCCTTGTAGAGCAAGCTTCCTCCAATAGAGATGACAAAAATTCCCGAGCCGAAATTACTTGATTCCGCAGGCCTTTCCACTACTGCACTTGTCAAAAAGTCCGGGAACATTCCAATCAGATAAAATAAGAACAAGGAGTTTAAAAAAGTTTTATTTGGGGATTATTTAGCAGAAAGCATTGTTTTGCCTGGTACTTGCCATATTTATTTTTTGCTTCAGTATATTTTGTTATGCAAATTGCGAGAAAAACCAGGGTTTTGCTGCACAGCACCCCGATTGAGATTGCAAAAGGCGCTATCAAGGGGCAGGCAATAAGAATAACAAATCCCGCGAGATACCGCGAATTAAAAGCAATCAGGCCAGATAGAAGGGGGCTGGTGCAGAATAAAAAACGCATTTTGGAGCTTGTAAAAAATGCCTGCACAGAAGCCCGCTTAAAGCCGATAAAAATTTTTGGGGTTATAAAAACAATTGGAAGCATTGACAGGAAAGAAAGAAGGGCAAGGCTTCTTTATCCAGAAACACTGCGGGAAATAATCAAAGAGGATTTTGTCGGTATAACAATAGTGGTC